>MTPE01000125.1 GCA_002011835.1 Desulfarculaceae bacterium JdFR-95
CCAGGACAANCACCTGCCGTTACTCCCGGATCCCTCCAAAGCACCTCCTCCCTTGACAGAGCCGGCCCAATGATTCTACCACCACCCCCGGCGTTTGCCGGATGAGCCTTTTGTAACAGCCGCCTCCAGCTTCCCTCCGCTCCCTGGCGGTGGATCGGCGTGGTTGTGCCTGGGGCGGGGCGGTTTCAGATGCGGGGCGGGCTTCTACGATCTCTCGCCTTTCCGGCGCGCTTCCAGACAGCTGTTCATCAGAAATAGCGCCGTGTTACGGTGGCAGACCCCCGGCAAGCCGCCGGCCCCTTTGAGCTCACCAGCCCCTCCTGCCTCCGGCGCTGGTGCCCCCAAGGACGCGTAGTGCGTCCCTCCTGCCCGGCCCACCTTCGGCTCAGCTCCGCTCTTGCCCTTCGCTATCCTGCCGCCAGCTGTCCGCCCCCTCGCGCTTTTCGGCCTGGCGCGCAGGCCCCTTATACTGTTTTCGGCCCCGTCTCCGGTCTCTTGCACCGCCCCGTCCCCGGTCGGTCCCCTTCCGCGCTTTGCGGGTGCTATCCGGCCTTTCGGTCCAACGAGCCTCTCCCCGCCCCCCGGCTTCGGCCTGCTCAGGCCTTGAGGTCGAGCACGCTGCCCAGCATGTCGTCGAAGGTTTGCACCGAGCGCAGGTTGGCCTCGAAGCTGCGTTGATCTATGGTGAGGTTGACCATCTCGCGGGCGATGTCCGTGCCCGAGGCCTGCAGGGCGCCGGAGACGATGCGGCCGTGACCGGGGGTGCCGGGTTCGGCGGTGACCGGCGGTCCCGAGGCCCGAGTGGCGCGGAAGGCGTTTCCGCCCACCGGCTCCAGGCTGGCGGCGTTGCCGAACACCGCGGTCTGGATCTGGCCCTCGGCCAGTACGGTGCCGTCGTCGGCCAGGGCCTGGACCTGACCGGTGGAAGTGACCCGGATGGAGGTGGCCTCCTGGGGAATCTCTATGGGCGGGACCAGGGAGCGGCCTAGGGCGTCCACCATCTGGCCCTCGGCGTTGATCACGAAGTTGCCCGCGCGGGTGTAGAGCTGGCCGCCAGCGCCGTCGTTGATCACGAAGAAGCCCGGCCCGTCGATGGCCAGGTCCAGGGCGCGCTCGGTGGGCACGACAGGACCGGCGCCCAGGGGCGTGGTGCCCGCAGCCTGGACCCCGCCTCCGGCCACGTCGGCCTGGTCCACCCGTCGGGGCACGAAGGCGGTGGTGCTGGCGTTGGCCAGGTTGTGGGCGGTCTGATTCACCCGCCGCCCAGCCAGGCGCAAGGCGCTGACCGCTGCGTAAATGCCTGGGATCACCATGATTTCGCCTTCATACCCTCGAGAAGGCCGTGTACAAACCGCTCTCTATTTCATATTAGCAATCCCTGGCCTCGCAGCCAAGCGCATCACATGACCAGAGGAGCCAGCAAGGAGAGGATGACCCGCCGATCAAGCTTGGAATGCACTTCGCCCAGCTCGTCCTGGTTGAGCTGGGGCAGATCCTCCTGTAGACGCCGGAGGGCCTGCTCCGCTTCCAGGGCGGTGGGTATGTCGGTGCTCACCGCCCGGCGGTTCTCAGTGGAGACCAAGCTGACCACATCATCCCGGCGCGGAGGCGTGGAGGGCGAAGCTGGGGGCTGGCTGGTGCGCTGGCGCACGGGTTCGCCCTTACGCGAGGGATTGCTCACGATGAGTTTTAGATAGGGCGGAAACTGTACCATTTTTGTGCAGCCAGGTGGTCCGGGGTTAAGGTCTTCGCTGTTTTCCGGGCAGGCACTCAGGGCACATTACTTCTGATTGCCCTATCGGCAGGGAGGGGAGAAAACTTTAACAAAAAAAGCCCCTCAGAGAAATTTTTTTGTTTTGTCATTGTTTTCAAATGGTTGCTACACACGGCCGCGCAAGAACCAGCGCGGCGATTTCTTGAACTTTTACATGAAGTATATCTACAATAGCTTGCGATTCAAAGGCTTTTTTCCTTCCCATGCTAAGCGAACGGCCCCAAGGCCTTGGCAGGAACAGTACCAAGCCCACACAACTGGAACCGCCGACCGCGCAGGGGCGGGGCAAGAGATGTGACCAGAAGGGCTGCGCGGACAGGTGCGATGGCGTACAAAAGCGCTACCGACTGCACCACAGACGCCGGACCGGTGCTCGCAGGGGATCAGGGCGACCGGCCCAAGCCCACGCGATCCAGAGCAAACCGAAACCAGAGGTGAACCCACCAGAGTTCAGCCGCGGCCACCCGTACGCAGGGCCAGCCTCGACTGAGGGAAGGGACTACCCGCGCCGCGTATGAGCGCACCGCCAGCCGGCAAAGGGAGGAGGGAGCGGAGCTGGATGGCGTTGTTGTCGTCGGTCGTAACTGGAAGGCGCTCGGACGGAGGGGGGGGGCGCTCGGATGGGTGCGCATGGTGGGGCGCAGGGGGCGAGCGTGGCTTCACGCCTAGCTTTCGTTACATAATATATCTTATGCGACGCAAATACTGCGGGTCGTGAGGCGGGAGCGCAGAGCAACCCAGTTCCAGCTAGTTAGACGAGATATACCTATTAGATGCCGGGGAAGTGTAGGACTTCACGGGCTCGCTGATGTCGGCCGTGGCTGCGATCCACCAGCCCAGGAGCTGGCTGCAGGTCGCACGCGGTTGGTCATGACCGCCGCCCGAATCGCCGCCTGTGGCCACTGACTGCGGGCTCGCTGTTTGGTCACTCGCTGCCTGTCCCGGCATGTTTCAGCCCCATCCACCCGGGGACGCTGGATCGAAGACCGGATCGCGCTGCCGCTTCTCTCTGGGGCGCTCTTCCCGGCCCGTCTTGGCGGGATGTCTTTGGTGGTGTTGATGGCGTAGGGGTTCCAGCGCGGCTGGGCCAGAGACAAAAACTTGATGTTTTACTTCATATTATTTAGTTACTATGCGTAATGATTGACAAAAATGTTTGGCCCACCCCGCCGAGTGCGCGGCCCGGCAGCCGCAATTCCCGCCCATTGAGGGTGCTTATCGGCTTGACTGCTCTCCCGGCCAAAGGCTACAATGTAGCTAAGCGACGAAATTCACATGGCCGGTGGGGGGCCTGTTCCGCGCCCTCGGCGCCGGCGTTTTCTGTTTCGACCGGGGTCCCGCCCTGCTTTCGCGGTCCCCTTACGATACATGGAGGCTTTACATGGCCAGCAAACCGTCCTGGAAATACTACAAGCGCCTGGGGGACATGTCGCCCCTGCGCGCCATTGCGGAGAGCGTGTTCAACGGGCAGAACGCCACCGGCAGTCCTCGCGTGGTGAGCGCGGCCGAGGTCTATAAGATGGCCTGTCGCCTGCCCCACGTGACCGTAACCGACCTGCCCATCCACAAGGGCTCGATAAAGCGTCTGGGTCTGCCGGCCGACGCCAAGGTGATCAACGACAATCATGGGGACGTGGTGGGCCGTTCGGCCGAGGCGCGGGTGTTCTACAACCGGGTCTCTCCCGAGGAGCAGAACGCCATCGAGGCCATGCTGCGGGAGGCGGTCTACGAAATGCAGGTCAACCACGACCTGATCATCTGCGAGGCGGTGGTGGGTCTGCACCCGGACATGATGGTCAAGGCCCGGCTGTGCGCGCCGGAGACCGACGCTTCCAACATGTTCAATTGGCTGGCGAATTTCAATCCCCTCTCCGCGGTGCCGGAGTATGACTCCAGCCGGGAGCTCGACGTGCCCGACATCCTGTTCGTGGCCTATCCCGACTGGGAGCCCGACCTGGACTACCTGCGGCGGCTGTATCCACCCTGGTTCGAGGATCCCTTGTTCCACCGTTGGTTCCGGGGATGTGTGGTGGTGGACGAGGTGCACAAGACCATCTTCAACCTGGGTTTGCGCTACTTCGGCGAGCGCAAGAAGGGCACGCTCACCATGGCTTGGACCGCGGGTATGGACCTGGGCGCGGTGGCCGCCCACGGCTCCATCAAGGAGATCGACTTCTCCCACTGCCCCGGCTACGAGCACCGCGGGAAGCAAGTGATCAGTTTCTATGGTCTTTCCGGCTCGGGCAAGAGCAGCCACGGCAACAGCCACGACAATGGCGGCACCCTGCCCCAAGGCGCCAAGGTCACCATCGCCCACGACGACGCCTTCCAGATCGACTACAAGAACCGTGTCTGCTACGTCTGGGAGCCTTCGCTGTTCGACAAGACCGACGCCCGCGAGCTGGACCACCCGGACTGGGAGTACCTGATCAGCACCCAGAACATGCTGGTGTGCGAGGTGGACGGCAAACGGGTGCCCTACGGCCAGGACGTGCGCAACAAAAACGGCCGCGCCATCTTCGCTCGCGAGCTTCTGGGCGCCACCACCGACTCCATCGGCTTCCCCCACCACGTCAACTGGCTGCTCAAGGACACCACCCTGCCCCCCATCATCCGCATCACGGACAAGGCCCTGGCCGTGGCCATGGGCGCCACCCTCATGACCAAGCGCACCGCAGCCGAGAACGTCTCCCTGGAGGAGATGAAGAAGCTCAAGATCGTGCCCTTCGCCAACCCCTTCCGGGTGTACGAGCTGTGGCGGGACTGCGAGGGCTACATGGCGGTGTTCGAGGCCGGGGCCAACTGCTACGCCTGGAACGCCGGCGGCAACGGCCTGTGGCGCAGCAGCGACGAGGACCAAGTGCCCATCCCCCTGCAGACCTCCCTGCACCTGCACACCCTGGTGCTCACCGGCGAGATCGAGTGGGAGGACCATCCTTATATAGAAGGCGCCCAGGTACCGGCCCCCAGCATCGACAAGTTCATCCCCGGCTACTACGAGACCTACGATCTGACCAAGGTACAGAACAAAGACGCCTACTTGGAAACTCTGGCCCACCGCTTCCAGCAGCGCCGGGAGTTCCTGGAGTCCAGCGACCTGCAGGAAAAGCCCGAACTGCTGAAGATGCTGGTGGACAGCCTCAAGCTGAAGGTGTGAGCCGGCGCCGGTCCGCCCTGGGGTGAGGCCGCAAAACCAGGTTCTTGGCGAAAGACGTTGCGCGCCCATATCCTTCCTGGGGATGGCAGGTGGGATATGGGCGTCCCCTTCTCCCGCCTGCGCCCTGCCCTGCCCCACTTCTGCCCCGCCCGGCGCGGGCCTTGCCCGCCTCATGCAAGGCCCGTGACGGGCGGGGATGGGCTCCGGGAGGCTGTGTACCGTGCAGGTGGGGTGAAACCCCTTGCTTTTGGGTGTGATGGGGTGATATAAATCGACAGGCGTATATGTGGTCGGCCAGGGGGTTGCCGGCTGCGGGGTCAAGGTTTGCCCCTCCTGCCCGAAAGGGCGGGAG
>MTPE01000091.1 GCA_002011835.1 Desulfarculaceae bacterium JdFR-95
GGGAGGAGCGGCGGGGGGCGGTGGGGGAAGGGGTGTCGGCTTCGGCCGCGCCCTCCAGGCGCCGGCGCCACAAGCGGTAGAAGTCGTCGTAGTTGCCGGGCAGGACGGTGACGCGTCCCCCCTCCACGTAGGCCACCTGGTTGGCCACGGCGTTGATCAGGTGCCGGTCGTGGCTGATCAGCACCAGGGTGCCGGTGTAGCGGCGCAGGGCCTCCTCCAGCACCCGGCGTGAGGCTATGTCCAGGTGGTTGGTGGGCTCGTCCAGGAGCAGGAAGTTGGGCGCGGTGACCAGCAGCTTGGCCAGCACCAGGCGGCTCTTCTCCCCCCCGGAGAGCACCTTGACCTTCTTGAACACCTCCTCGCCNCGGAACAAGAAGGCGCCCAGGATGGCCCGCTGGCGGGAGATGGGCATCAGGCCGGCCACGGTGCCCAGCTCGGTGAGCACGTCGTTTCCCGGGTCCAGGTCTTCCAGGGCGTGCTGGCTGAACACCCCCATCTTGACCCGTCCCCCCACCAGGCGGCGTCCCCGCTGGGGGGTGAGCTGGCCGGCCAGGAGCTTGAGCAGGGTGGACTTGCCCTGGCCGTTGCGGCCCAGCAGGGCCAGGCGGATGCCGCGGGTGAGGGTCAGGTTGAGGCCCTGGTAGACCGGCGGGCCGCCGGGGTAGGCGAAGTCCACCTCCACCAGCTCCACCACCACCTGGGCCGAGCGTTCGGGCTGGGGCAGCTCCAGGCGGATCTCCTCGTCCTGGCGGGGGGGCTCCAGGCGCTCCATCTTCTCCAGGGCCTTGAGCCGGGCCTGCACCTGGCGGGCGCGGTCCTTGCGCGAGCGGTTGCGCTCGATGAACTGGCGCATCTGGCGGATGCGTTCCTGCTGGGCCTGCCAGGCGCGCAGGGCGGCCTTGCGCCGGGCCTGGCGCTGGGCCAGGTAGTGGGTGTAGTTGCCGCCGTAGAGGTAGAGGCGGCCGTCGTCCAGCTCGGCGATGCGGTTGACCACCTTGTCCAGGAAGGCGCGGTCGTGGCTGACCAGCACCAGGGATGAGGGGCTGGTGGCCAGTTGGTTCTCCAGCCAGATCAGGGACTCCAGGTCCAGGTGGTTGGTGGGCTCGTCCAGCAGGATCAGGTCGGGGGAGGACAGCAGGATGCGGGCCAGGGCCGCGCGCATGAGCCAGCCCCCCGAGAGGGTCTCCACCGGCCGCGCGAAGTCCTCCTGGCGGAAGCCCAGGCCGGCCAGNACCTTGGCCGCGCGGGCCTCCAGGTCGTAGCCGCCCAGGGCCTCGAACATGGTCATGAGCTGACCCTGGCGGGCCATAAGCTCCTGGGTGCGCTCCNGGTCGGGGTTCTGGGCCAGGGCCTGGTGTACCGCCTCCAGCTCGGCCTCCACCTCCTGCAGGCGCTGGCCGGTGTCCATGGCCAGCTCCATCACCGTGCGGCCGGACAGGCGCAGCAGCTCCTGGGGCAGGTAGCCGATGCGCAGGCCCTTGGCCCGGAACACCGAGCCCCGGTCCGGCTCCACCCGGCCCAGCATCAGGCCCAGCAGGGTGGACTTGCCCGCGCCGTTGGGGCCCACCAGGCCCAGGCGCTGGCCGGGGCCGATCTGCAGGCTCACTCCCTTGAGCACTTCCTGGCGGCCGTAGGTCTTGTACACCTGGTGCAGTGCGATCATGGAGCCTGTGATACCACCGCGCCGGAGGGTGATCAAGCCGGGGGCGGGGAACGAACACCGCCTTGCCTGTTGCCTGCGGGGATGGCAATATGGTGCGGCGCGAAGGGAGGAGCGAGCGACCATGCAGGCGGCGCCTTGGTACTACAACCTGGTCAGTGCCGGCGGGCTGGTGGTGATCTGTGTGCTGGCCTGGCTGAGCGGTCCCCGCCGGGGCGTGCGTTGGGCCACGGTGCTGTGGGGTTTGTTGCTGGCCGTGGCCATGGCGGCGGTGGTGTTTTTGCTTCCGCCGGGGCGGCTGCTTTTGTTGTGGTTGAACCGGGTGGTGGTGACCCTGTTGGGGCATGCCATGGCCGGGGTGAAGTTCTTGTTCGGTCCCTTGGCCCTCACGCCGGGAGAGGAGGGCTCTTTGGGTTTCATCCTGGCGGTGCAGGCCCTGCCCTTGGTGGTGTTCTTCATGGCCCTTACCGCCCTGCTCTACCAGGCGGGGGTGATGCAGTGGCTGGTGCGTCTGTTCGCGCGCATGTTGGTGCATGGTTTGGGCACCTCGGGGGCGGAGGGCCTGGGGGTGGCCAGCACCATCTTCGTGGGGGTGGAGTCGGCCGGGGTGGTGCGGCCCTTTCTGGAGCGTATGACCCGCAGCGAGCTGTTCACCCTGCTCACCGCCTGCATGGCCACGGTGTCCTCCACCACCCTGGGCATATACGTGGCCATGTTGCAGCCGGCGTTCCCCACCATTGCGGGGCACCTGGTCAGCGCTTCGGTGATCTCGGCCCCGGCGGCGATTGTGGTGGCCAAGCTGATGGTGCCCGAGACCGGCCAGCCCGAGACCGCCGGCCGTCTGGTGGAGCCGGAGATCGGGCGTTACGAGGGTTACATGGAGGCCATCATCCAGGGCTCCTCCGAGGGCTTGCGCCTGCTGGCCGGGATCGTGGCCCTGCTCATCAGCTTCTTGGGGCTGGTGTCCATGGCCGACGGCTTGATAGGCCGGCTGGGGGAGCTGGTGGGGGTATCGGGCCTGAGCCTGCAGGGCATCTTGGGCTGGCTGGCCTGGCCTCTCACCGTGAGCATGGGGGTGCCGCCGGCGGACGCGGTGGAGGTGGGGCGCCTGTTGGGCCAGCGGGTGCTGGTGACCGAGGTTCCGGCCTACACCGAGCTGGCCGCACTGATGCGCTCGGGAGGAATCACCTATGCCCGCAGCGCGCTGATCGCCTCCTATGCCTTGTGTGGATTCACCCACGTGGGTTCGGTGGCCATCTTCGTGGGCGGGTTCGGCTCGTTGATCCCGGGGCGCATGGGCGAGCTGAGCCGCATGGGTTTCCGGGCCCTGTGGGCCGCCACCCTGGCCACCATGCTCACCGGTTGCCTGGCGGGCATGTTCGCCTTGGGGGGCGAGTCCCTGTTGGGTCTGCGCCATTGAGAGCATGGACAAAAGGCCCTGTTTTTTGCTAAGGTTGAGCCGCCATTGAGGCATGTCCCCCAAGCGGCCGAGAGGAAATGCCCGACCGTCCCCCCAGCACCTCATCCGAGGAGACGCAGGCGCCTGCCCCCGAGGGAAGCGGAGAGGGGCTGGCCCTGGAGGTGTCCGAGGACCTCATGCTCGCCCGGCTGCGCGGCAGGGCGGAGCCGGGTAGTGACTTGGTGGAGGTCCAGCGCCAGATCGTGAACCTGTTGCGTGAGCACGGGGTCAAGGCCGGGATCAACCCCCAGGCCGTGCGGCAGGCCGCCGAGCGTCTGGCCCGGGGCGAGACGGTCTCCGAGTTGGTCCTGGCCCAGGGAACACTCCCCAGTCAGGGCCGCGACGCGCAGATCCGCCTGCACGTCAAACTGGAGACCGAGCGGGTGGGCCGGCGCACGGAGAGCGGGCACATCGACTTCCGCGACAAGGGTCCCTTGCCGGTGGTGGAGCCGGGCACGCCGGTGGCCTCTCTGGTGCCGGCGCAGCCCGGCGAGCCGGGTCTGAACGTGTTGGGGCAGAAGGTCCCTCCCGAGCCGGTGCGCCTGCTCAAGCTGCGTACCGGCAAGGGGTTGACCTTGGAGCGGGGGGGCACTCTGGCCGTGGCCACGGCCCAAGGCATGGTGATGCGGCTGGAGGAGGACCGCTTCGAGGTGGTGGAGATCCTGGAGATCCGCGGGGATGTGGATTTCCGTACCGGCCACATCGACTTTCCCGGCAAGGTGGTGGTCACCGGCGCCATACTCACCGGCTTCAAGGTGCGCTGCTACGACCTGGAGGTACGGGAGATGGAGCCCGGCAGCCAGGTGGAGGTGCGCGACAACCTCACCGTGGAAGGGGGCATCATGGGTGCCGAGGTCACGGTGGGGGGCAACGTGGTGGCGCGTTTCATCCGTGACAGCCGGGTGGTGGCCAAGGGCGACGTGATCTGTGAGAACGAGATCGTACAGAGCCAGGTGGAGGCCCAGGGTGTGGTGGTGGTCACCTTGCCCGACGGACGCATCGTCAACTCCCAAGTGGCCGGGATCAAGGGAGTGGCTGCGGGCGAGATCGTCAGCTCCGGCTCGCCCCACACCGTGATCCGCCTGGGCGTGAGCCCGGAGTTCGAGCAGGAGATCTATTCCCTGCGCAAGAAGGTCAAGGACCTGGAGGACGAGGCCGAACGCCTGAACGAGGTGCTCGTCGGCCAGCAGGAGGAGCTCCAGACCACCGAACAGGACCTCAAGGGGCTGCTGTTGGCCCTCAAGGACCCCGCCCAACAGGCCAACCGGGAGAACCTCATCAGCCAGATCGAGATGATCCGCCCCCTGCGCGAGACCCTCAAGGAGGGCGTGGCTGCGGGCCTGGCCCGGCAGGAAGAGATAACCTACCAGAAACAACGCCTGCAGGAGCGCCTGAGCGAGATGGAGAAACTCCTGCCTCCGGGGGCGGTGTGGCTGGACGTGCGGGTCTCGGCCGAGGCCACCACCGAGATCAAGACCCCGCATGCCAGCCTCTCCTTGAATCGCAAGATGGGCAGCTTCTCGGCCCGCGAGGCCCTGGTGCGAGACCCCACTACAGGGAAGTCAAAGCTGGTGATACAGACCGGCCCTCTGCGCCGCCGCGCCTTGTAGGCGGGCGTCCCTTGGGCCGGGCAAGGGGAGAAGCGCCACGCGGCCGAAAGGGAACGATTCACCGCGCCGCTAGCGTCGAGCCCTGCCGCGGAGGGCGCGCACGCCCTTGACCACCGGCAGCTTGGCCAGCCGCGGGGGCAGTCCTTCCAGGCGGGGCGGAGGCTGCTTCACCTGGGGCGTGATCACCCGTGTGGGCGTGACCACCAGGGATGCGGCCAGGTCCCACTCCTGGCGGGGCAGGGCCTCCACCACCTGCTCGTCGGCCGCCAACACTGCCACCGGGGTGGCGGGCCACACTCCCCCCGCCGCGCCCAGCAGGGTCCACAGCAGGTCCAACAGGCCCCGGCCGTCGCCCAGCAGGCAGCCCCTCTGGTCCACGGCCAGGCAGGCCCCCACCACCAGATCCACTGCCTCCAGGCGGGCGTGGGGGAAGCGTAAAGGTGTGCCCGCCCCGACCAGGGCCGAGCCGGCCAGCTCGCGCGGGCGGCGCGCCACCGGCACTTGGCCGGGGGTGATCCGCACCAGCCCCTGTTTGAGGCCCG
>MTPE01000047.1 GCA_002011835.1 Desulfarculaceae bacterium JdFR-95
GCGTTGATCTCGCCGATGTCCGCGCCGCAGGCCAGCAGCAGGCGGGTGGTCTCCTGCTTGTCGGCCAGGGAGATGCCCTCGGCCGGGCCCACCAACAGGGCGCTGCCCCCGCCGGAGATGAGGCAGAAGACCAGGGTGTCGGGTCCGGCGTTCTCCTGCAGGAGCCGGGCGATGCGCTGGCCGGCTTCGACCCCGCGCTGGTCGGGCACGGGGTGGCTGGCCTCCACGATCTCGATGCAGCGGGTGGAGCCGCCGTGTCCGTCCTTGACCACCACCAGGCCGGTGTCCAGGCGCTGGCCCAAAACGTCTTCCAGGGCCGCGGCCATGGGGGCGCCGGCCTTGCCCGCGCCCACGGCGATCACGCGGCGCCAGCGCTCCAGGTCGATCTCCTGCCCGCCCACGGTGAGGCGCTGGTCCTGACGTACCAGGGCCTTGGTCACCGCTCCATAGGGGTCCACCGCCTTCAGGGCGGCGTCCAGGATGCTGCGGGCATGCTCACGCAGTCGGTCTTGGCCCATGGGGTCAACCTCCCCAATTGAGACGGGGGAGGGTGCCCGTGTGAATCGGCCACACCTCCCCCGCCGCCGGTTGGACAGGATACCAGAAGCTACTTCAGGGTCTTCTTGCCGCAGATCTCGCCACGCTGGCCGCTGAACTCGCGGATGTAGTTGCCGCAGTTACGCTCGGACCAGGAGCCCTGCTTCATGTAGCGGGTCACCTTGGCCTCGCCGAAGAAGTAGTTCACGATGGGGTAGCCGCGGGACACCCAGCCCACGATACCACCGGGCGTACCGTCCTTGGCCTTGTACACGTAGTAGACGTTCTTGTAGCCGTACTTGTAGAGGAAGCCCGCCACGTAGCCGGCCCGGTGCTGGGTACGGCAGTACACCCAGATCTCGGCGTTGGGGTCCTTGATCTTCTTGGGGATGGTGTACATGTGGCCGGCGTGGATGTGGCTGGAGCCCTCGATGTGGAAGGCGGCGAACTCGGGATGGGTGCGCACGTCCAGGAGGATGGCCTTGCTCTTACCCGCCAGGACCTCCTTCCACTTCTTGTAGAGGTCATCCACGGTGCGGTACTTGTCCTTGGGGATCAGTTTGACGAACTCCGCGTGCACCTTCTTCTCGGCGGCACGCAGGGGGTTCTTCCCCTTAGCAGCGGCAACGGCGGCGAAGCTGACCACCAGGGCCAACGCCAACATGATGCTCAGGAGTTTCTTCATTTCCCAAACCTCCTCGTTGTGTTGCGGTTGGTTGCCTTCGCGGCAGTCGCCCTGCTCTGGACCCATCCAGGGTAGGACCTGCCGTTAATGCCTTCTCCAGGTCCTCTTTGCCCGAGCAGCTCGTGGTCCGGGTCGGAATCCTGGCTACCACCTAGGAACCTGTTGCCATCACCAGGACCAGAAACACTACCCCTTTCCCCTCTGGGCCACGAAGCCGATCAGCGATTCATTGCTGGTGAGCGGCAGGGGTCTGTGGACCCTAGCAGCCTTCGTCGTCCACCACGACGGGCCGCGACGGCTGGGTAGCCGGGGGCGGGCCGGCGGGCGCAGGTGGTGCCGCCGCTCCCAGGCCCTGGGTGGCCGAGGGCACCGGTGCGGAGGACACCTTCACGGTGCCGGCCCGCTTCACCTGCTCGGCCACGTCGTACATGATGCTCAGGTCATAGTAGGCCCAGGCCGTGGCCGAGCCGGGATCGGCCTGCACGGCCTCGCGGAAATAGCCCTTGGCTTCGCTGTAGCGGCCCCGGTTGAAGGCCTCGATGCCGAAGCGCAGCTTCTCGGCGCACAGCTTCTTGTCGATACAAACTGCCGGCTTCTGCACCTCGGCCTCCACGGCCAGCGCCAGAGCCATGGCCAAGGCCAAGAGCAGACCCACCACTACCACAAGCCTTGCGCGTCTCATCGTCGTGTACCCTCTTTTGGCTGTGGGGGATGCTTCCAATGCTTCCCGGGCGCCTCTGCGCCCGTTGNCGGCCATCCGTATCTGCTTACGATGCAAACCCAACTNAGTATAGCAGGGTGCCCTGGCTATCTCAAGCGCCCCCCTAAAGGGGAGGGAGCCGCCGGGGCCCGGAGGGTGGAGGCCCCGGCGGCCACAGAAAAGGAGGGAAGAAAGGACAANAGACTCCTTGCGCTTGTTCAGTCGGCCTGACGGCGCAAGAAGGTGGGCACGTCCAGGTCGGTGGTGTCGCGCAGGCCGGGGGCGGGCCGTTCGCTGCGCTGCTCGCGGGCCACGCTGCGGCGGTAGCGGGGCAGGTTTATGTGGTCGATGGCGCTGGGGTCGATCTCCGGGGCGTTGACCACGGCCTTGATCTGGTTGCTCTCGCCGGCTACGCCGATACCGGTGGCGATCACGGTGATGCGCATCTCGTCGCCCATCTCCTCGTCGATCACCGTACCCCACAGGATGTTGGCGTCTTCGTGGGCGGCCTCGCGGATGAAGGAGCTGGCCTCGCTCACTTCGTCGATGGTCATGTCGCTGCTGGCGGTGATGTTGACCAGCACCCCCCGCGCCCCGTCGATGGACAGGTCTTCCAGCAGGGGGTTGGAAATGGCCTTCTGCGCCGCCTGCAGGGCGCGTTCGTCGCCGCTGGCCTGCCCGGTGCCCATCAGCGCCACGCCCATCTCGCTCATCACCGTACGTACGTCGGCGAAGTCCAGGTTGATCAGCCCAGGCTGGATGATCAGGTCCGAGATGCCCCGCACCGCGTACAGGAGCACCTCGTCGGCCTTCTTGAGCATGTCGGTGAAGCGGGCGTTCTTGGGCGCCAGGGAACGCAGGCGGGTGTTGGGGATCACGATGAGGGTGTCCACCACCTTCTTGAGTTCCTCCACCCCGGCCTCGGCCTGGGCCATGCGGCGGCGGCCTTCGAAGTCGAAGGGCTTGGTCACCACCGCCACGGTGAGGGCTCCGCACTCCTTGGCCACCTCGGCCACCACCGGCGCTCCCCCGGTGCCGGTGCCGCCGCCCAGGCCCGCAGTGATGAAGACCATGTCGCTGCCCATGAGCAGTTCCTTGATCTTGTCGCGGTCCTCCAGAGCCGCCTGGCGGCCCACCTCGGGGTCGGCGCCGGCGCCCAGGCCGCGGGTCAGCTCCTTGCCCAACTGGAGCTGCACCCGGGCACGGCTGCGCTCCAGGGCCTGCAGGTCGGTGTTGGCGGCGATGAACTCCACTCCCTTGAGCCCGGCCTCCACCATGGTGTTCACCGCGTTGTTGCCGCCCCCGCCGATGCCCACCACGCGGAGTTTGGCCCCGGCGTTCAGGTTGTCCATCATCTCGATCTCCAGCGGTGCCATTGCTACCCTCCTGAAAAATACGCTGGGGTTATACGATGTCCTTGAACCACCGCCGCATGCGGTTGGTGATGCGGTTGAATATGTTCGAGTCGCGGATACGGAACTTCTTCTCCGGGCGGGTGCGCGCCCCGTAGAGGATCAGTCCCACCGCGGTGGCGTACATGGGGTTGTTGACCACGTCGCTCAGCCCGCCCACGCCCTGGGGGTAGCCCAGACGGGTGGGGCAGTTGAAGATCTGCTCCGCCATCTCCACCAGGCCCTCCAACAACGATGACCCCCCGGTGAGCACCAGGCCGCCGGCGGCCTGGCGGGTGAAGCCGCTGGCCTCCAGGTCCATCTGGATCAGGGTGAGCAGCTCCTCGCAGCGCGGCTCCAGGATCTCGCCCAGGATCTGGCGGGCCACCCGGCGTGGCGGCCGCCCGCCCACGCTGGGCACCTCCACCACNTCGTCCTTGCCGATCAGNGAGGTGAGGGCNCAGCCGTAGCGGCGCTTGAGCATCTCCGCCGCGTTCATGGGGGTGCGCAGACCCACGGCCAGGTCGGTGGTGAGGTTTATGCCTCCCAGGGCCAGCACCGCGGTGTGCTTGATGGCGTCACCGCTGAACACGGCCAGGTCGGTGGTGCCGCCGCCGAAGTCCAGCAGCACCGCGCCCAGGCTGCGCTCCTCCGGCGTGAGCACCGCCTCGCCGCTGGCCAGGGACTGCAGTACGATGTCGCTCACGTCCAGGCCGGCCTGGTTGCAGCACTTGATCAGGTTGTGCGCGCTGGCCACGGCCCCGGTCACGATGTGTACCTTGGCCTCCAGGCGCACCCCGCTCATGCCCACGGGGTCGGTGATGCCGTCTTGCCCGTCCAGGATGTACTCCTGGGGCAGTACGTGGATCACCTCGCGGTCGGTGGGTATGGCCACGGCGCAGGCCGCGTCCACCACCCGCTCCACGTCACGCCGGGTCACCTCGCGGCCCTTGAGGGCGATCACCCCGTGGCTGTTGAAGCCCTTGATGTGGCCGCCGGCGATACCGGTGATCACGTGGTTGATCTCGCAGCCGGCCATGAGCTCGGCCTCCTCCACCGCCTTCTTGATGCTGGCCACGGTGGTCTCGATGTTGACCACCACGCCCTTGCGCAGGCCCTCGGAGGGATGGCTGCCCAGGCCCACGATGTCCACCTGGCGGCCGGTGACCTCGCCCACCACCGCGCAGATCTTGGTGGTGCCGATGTCCAGTCCCACGATCAACTCACCACGCGCGCTCATGCCTTCTCCTTGGCCAGGCGCACCACCACGCGCCGGGGATAGTCCAGGTCGATCAGGCGGGCACGGGCCAGCTCCCCCCGCCGGCGCAGGTCGGCCAGCACCCGCTTGAGGCGCTCCAGACGCGGTGCAAAGTCGTCGAAGCCCAGGCGCACCACGGCCGGTATCTCCTCCCACACCAGCGACAGGCCGGTCACCGCGTCCAGGTGCACCTCGCTGAGCCGGCCCAGGGAGGTGGGCAGCTTCACCAGAAGCTCACCCGCCTGTTGCAGCAGGGCCTCGCTCTCCTCGTCCGGCTGCCACAACTGCTTGCGGCCCAGGCCCGTGAGTATGGGCAGGTCGGGCGGAGTCTCGTCCTGTACCGCGGCAAAGGGGCGCAGGTGCCGGTCCAGGTAGTAGAGCCGCCCCCCCGCCAGGGCCAGCAGCCGCGGCCGGTACTCCTCCACCTGGATACGCACTGTGTGGGGCAGCAGGCGCACCACCCGTGCGGAGCGGATCCAGGGATGGGCCTCCAGGCGGCGCTGCATCTTGCCCACGGGCAGGGCCAGCAGGTTGCTGTGCGCCCCCACGCCGGCCAAGCGCAGCACCTCCAGGCGGCTGAGGCGCTGGGTGCCGAAGATCTGGGCCTCGCGCACGGCAAAGGCGCGGCTGTGGCTCAGGGCCAGCCAGCCCGCCACCAGGCCCGCCCCCACCAAGACC
>MTPE01000288.1 GCA_002011835.1 Desulfarculaceae bacterium JdFR-95
CGACATGGCCAGGGTGAAAAGCCCCACGTTGGCTCCCACGTCGACCACGGTCATGCCGGGCTCTATGAACTGGGGCAACAACTCCAGCTCCACGTCCTCCAACAGCCCGGCCTTCCAGGCCCACAAGGCCAACAACCGGTCCAGAGTGGAGGCGTACATCACCTGTCCCCCCACCCGCACGGGTATGGGACGCGGGGGAGACAACAGGCGGTTGGCCGTGCGTGCCGCCAGGCGAAACGCCCGCGAGCGTGCCAGCCAGAACCACAGGTCCAACAGCTTCTTGCCCACCCCCCGACCGCTTCCGTCTCGCTTCACGTCCACCTTCCCTGGCACGAAATCTCCCACCACCTCTCGCATGCACCTGGGCTTCTGACCCCAGGTTCCGCCCCGGGATCAGCCCCCGGAGAGCTACTTCTGTCCCGTCAGGCAGAACCCCAGGATGTTCAGCCCGGCCAGGAAGAGAATCATAAAGCGATCAAGGCTTCTCACTTCGGCCAGGCGCTTGGCCAGATAGGTGGGCCGCAGGTAGAAGCCGCGATAGAGCCTCACCAGCCACCGGGAGAGCTCCTCGCCCTTCATGCCACAGATGGCCTCGGAGTAAAAGCCCTGCACATGAAGGTTGGCCATGTTGCTGGCCGTGCCGTCCCCGATCTCGGGATGCTTGCGGGCCACCAGCTCGAAGAGTTCGGTGCCGGGATAGGGGGTCAGGATGCCGAAGCTGGCCGTGGTGGGGTCCAGTTTCTTCACGAACTCCAGGGTCTGTTTGATGGTCTCGGGGGTCTCGCCGGGTCCGCCCAAGACGATATGGGCGTGGGTTTGCAGGCCCACTTCCTTGGCCATGCGAAAGACTTCCTCGGCCTGGGCACAGGTGGTGCCCTTCTTGTAGTTGGCCAGGATACGGTCGCTGCCGGTCTCCACCCCGAACTTCAGCATGTGGCAGCCCGCCCGCTTCATGAGGCGCATGGTCTCCTTGTCGATCATGTCCACGCGCCCGTTGGCGATCCAGCGCAGGTCCAGCCCCTCGCGCAGCATCCCCTCGCAGATCTCTTGGTTGCGCTTCTTGTAGGCGGTGAAGGTCTCGTCCCGGAAGAAGACCTCCCGGTAGCCCTGCCGCTTGACCACCCGCAGTTCCTCCAGCACCTTCTCGGCCGAGCGCACCCGGGTGCGGCGGCCATAGAAAGAGGGTGCCGTGCAGAAGATGCACTTGCCCGGACAGCCGCGCGAGGTCTGCATGGTGGTGTAGGGCATGCGTTCCACCACCGGGTTAAAATAGTCCACCCCCTGGGGGAGCAGGGTGCGGTCCGGGATGGGCAGGTCGTCCATGTCCATGAAGGGCCGGTAGGGGTTGATCACCGGCTGTCCCGCGGCGTCCTTGTAACCGATACCGGGCAGAGTTTCCATCCCCTCGCCCTGAAGCAGCGCGCTCAGGAGACAGCGTACCGACTCCTCCGGCTCGCGCAGGACGATGTAGTCCACCACCTCCGGCGCCAGGGCGTGCTCCGGCATGAAGGTGGGATGCGAGCCATAGAGTATGGTGCTCACCCGGGGGTTGATCGCCTTTATGTGCCCCAACACCTGCACGTCCTCGGTGAAGGACTGGGTGGAGGACATCAGAGCCACGGCCAGGACGTCGGACAGACCAGAGGCCAACAGCCCCCGAAAGCGTTCCGGCTCCAGGTTGGCGTCTATGAATATGGGCTCCAGACCGGGCTGGCGGGCGTGGGTGCAGACGAACAGCTCGTTGAGAGGAGGCATCTGCATGCCGCCAATGCGGCGGCCGTTACACCAGCAGCCATAGACGAAGTCCCGCACGATGTTGCGGCCGCCGCCCTGGAGGGGGGGAACCAGGAAAAGGGCCTTCATTTTCTTGTGCTTGGGGGCGGGCGTCACGGCTCTTGGTCCCTGTGCCGACAGTGATAGATCACTACAAGATTAAAGTGGAAAGAAGGCAGGCGCAAGGGGAAGAACTGGCGACGCACCACCCGGAAATGGCGTTTGATGGCCTTGTCCAACTGCCAGATGCAATTGAAGTGGTCGATGGCCAGGGCCCGACGGTAGTCCAGCCCCCCTATGCCGAAACGCCGCGCCGTGAAGAGGCGCCGTCCCATCTCCCACAGCAGGCTCCCCTCGGAAGGTAGGGCAATGAGCACGTCCCCTCCCTGCACCAACACCCGGGCCATCTCTTCCAGGGCGTGGTCCAGGAAGACCATGTGCTCCAGGTTGTAGACGTTGACGATGCAGGAGACGCTGTGGTCCTTGAGCGGCAGGTTGTAGGCGTCGCCGCGAACCACGAAGAAGTCCGGGTAGAGGGCCTTCAAGCGCTCCAGGGAGGGCTGGTCTATGTCCAGGCCAAAGCTCTGGGCAGGATTCCGCAGATAGGGATAGTGGGCCCCGGTCCCGCAGCCCAGGTCGAGGGTCAAACCCTCGGGCAGTTCTTCTGCCATACGCCGCACGGCCAGATGTCCCGCCCGCTGTACCCGCCCCACCAGGCTGGTCTGGTCGTAAAAGTAGTCATGGGCCTGGAACCGGCTGGAGACCCAACGTCGATAATGGGGGTCCTCACATATCCGGGGCGGAGAGAGGGGCAAATCCACTACCAGGTCCGCCACGCCACTCTGGAACGGGTAGGTGCGGCCACACCCCGGGCAAGCCAGGCTCTCGGACTCCACCGTCAGACCGGAGGCGCGGCAAGAGGGGCAGCGCAGGACCGCGAGGAACTTCTCCGGGACAAGGGGGCCGGAACGGTGGGTGTGGTTCAAGACGGACCTCTCTAATCCAAGGCTCAGGCGGTGGCATCGGACATGGCCCGCAACATTCCTCGCCATATGCTGTACTCCACCAGCAGCTGGTGGAGGTTGTGCTTGAGCCGGAACATGGCTATGGGCTTGTATATCCTGGCTAGGGCGCGATAGAGCCGGAACTTGAGGGAGTTGTTGCCCGCGCTTTCCCGGATGATCTTGTCGTCGATGACAAAGGAGGAGATCTGCAGCAACTTTATCATGTTGTTCTGGCTCTTGGTGTACCAGGGGTGCACCAGTTTATGCCGGGAGTCGAAGGTGTCCACCTCTATCCACTCGTCCAGGGTCTGGGGGGCCCGAAAACCATACTCGCGCTCGGCTAGCTCCAGCATCTTGGATCCGGGTATGGGCTTCCAGTCCCCGCTCACGCCTACGTACAGGTTGGGATTGTCGCGGATGAGCTGCAGGATGGTTTCCTTGGTCTCCACCAGGTCCTGATAGGTTTCGCCCGGAGTACCATAGACCATGTTGTAGACCGGTGTGAGTTGGGGATAGCGGGCCAGCTTGCGATTGACCCGGAGGAGCTGGGCCTTGGTTATACCTTTCTGCATGCGCTTGAGCACAGCGTTGCTTCCCGACTCGGCCCCCACCATGAGCACCCTCCCCCCCGCTTTGACCATCAAGGCCAGGAATTCGTCGTCCATCCGGTCGATCTCGTTGACCCGCGCTCCCCGGAAATGGATCTCCACCTCCAGCCCCCGCTCCAGGATCAGCTCGAAGATCCTCCGCATGCGCGCCAGGTCGGGAAAGCTGGTGTCGTCTATGAAGGCTATGCAATTGGTGCCGAAGTTCTCGATTATGAACTGGATGTGGTCGACTACCTCCTCAGGGGGATACGGACGCCATTTTGGGGGGTTGATCTCCCGGTAGGCGGCCGGGTGCATGCAGAAAGTACATTGGTATGGGCAACCTATGGCCGAAAACATGGGGAAGACCTGTTTTTGGGCATAGGCACGCCCATAGCAGGGTGCGGTCAGGTCTAGGAGATGATAGGGCAAGTCCCGGAAATGGAGCATCTCGTGCTCCGGGGAACGAGGGTTGTGCCTCACCTCCCCGTCTTGCTTGTAGGACAACCCCAGGATTTGGGAGAAGCCAGGGCCTTCCCCTCGCAACTGGGCTATGAGTTCGGCCAGAGGCCGAGAGCCATAGCCCCGAATCACGAAGTCCAGGAAGTCCTCCTGAATCGTTTCGGGGAGGATGGTGACGTGGGGCCCACCCCAGACCACCTTGGTGTCGGGGTAGTGGGCCCGGATGAAACGGGAGATCTGGCGCGCGTTCTTCAAGGGCGCGCCGGTCATGACCGAAATCCCAGCCAGGCGCACCCCCTGCTCCAGGTAGGAACGGACTACTGGCTGCCAGTCCCCATTGACACAGCGCAGGTCCAGACATTCAATGCGGTAACCTCGCTTCACCGCGTCGGTGGCAGCGTAGATGATGGACAAGGGGGGGTCCACCACCATGGTGTCCATGTTCCCCAGGCGGGGATAAATGAGCAAGGCGTCTATCACAGCCGTTCTCTTTCCGGTTGGAATATGTGTCGCTTGAAAATCGAAGCGAGCCTTTGGCTATTGATTATAATCCCTGGGGACCAGAAGACAACCTGCCGCAACCGTAGGAGGCGGGCAGTGAGGAGAGTGGCCTCGCGCCCAAAGGTCAGAGGTGGTTAATCGAAGCCTACCATCCGGGAGATCTGCTGCTTGTGCTCCCGTTTACCCCAAAGGTGGTATATTAGCTCTCCCAGAAGTCCAAACGAGAGAAAGATCAAAGATGCCAACAGAAGTACTGGCGAAATAACCCACAAGGGATGTTCCGCCAAGCTGCCGCGCGGCAATTTGCCCATCAGATAAAGTACATGCATGCCCATGAAAAAAGCACCTACTATCACTGCTCCCACAAAACAACCCAAGGCGTAATAACCAAAATAATAAAGAGGGGACTGCAAATATCGCGTGATGAAAACTACCGTCAACAAATCTACTATTCCTTCATAAAACCGACGCGCTCCATACTTGGAATATCCATATAGGCGCGGAGCGTGTTTCACTTCCACCTCGCCTACCTTGAACCCCTGACGATGAAGAAGCACCAGCAAAAAGCGGTGAAGCTGTCCGTAAAGGCGCAAATGAGGTAAGCACCGACGGTGGATAACCTTCAGGCCACAGTTGAAATCATGGATATCCAATCCGGACAGGCGGCGCAATACCCAGTTGAAGATCAGCGAGGGCCAACGCTTGGTGGCAGGATCACGCCGCACCACCTTCCAACCGGTCACCGCATCCAATCCGTCGTCCAGCAGCTTTCGGATTACCTTGGGGACCTCTTCCGGTTGGTCCTGCAGGTCTGCGTCCATCATCACGAT
>MTPE01000169.1 GCA_002011835.1 Desulfarculaceae bacterium JdFR-95
TATGGCGGTAAGATGTCAGAGTGTCTGCGGCCAAGGTATCACAGTGGCCTTGACGGCGGCAAGCCCTGGGGGTAGAGAGGCGGTGGGGTGGGCGAGGGGTGAATTTGTGCCAACTGTCACTTTTGGGTTGACAGGCCCTGTCCAGGAGAGTTAGATGAAGCGCGAGGCGGCCCAGCAGGAGAGTAGGGCTTACCTCGTGGTAGGGAAGAAATGCTGAACAAGCCCCCCCGGGCGGTGTGGGACCATTTGGCCCTGGTGATGCAGGTGGGGCTGACCTTTGCGGGGTCGCTGCTCTTTTGCTTCGCCATCGGCTATTGGTTGGACCGCTGGTTGGGGACCAAGGGCATCTTCATCACCCTGTTCATCCTGCTGGGCATAGCCGGTGGAGGATACACCGCCTACCGGCAGATCATGCAGATGGACCTCTCGTCCCGAACCAAAGGTGAGGACGGCGCCGATGAGAAGCAATGAGCCCGGCGCCTTTGTGAAGGCGACTTTGAGGCGCGCCTTGTACTACACAGTGGGTGCCTCCTTGTTGCTGTTGGCCGTGGGAGAGCCCACCTGGGCCAAGGGTTTGGCCCTGGGGGGGGTGGCTTCCGCGGCCAATTTCTTTTTGATGGCCCTTTTGCTGCCCCGCGCCCTGCGGCAGGAGGGGCGGCGGGGGGCCGAGGGCATGAGCTTGCTTTCGGTGGTGATTCGCTTTGGGTTGATGGGCTTGGCCCTGTACGTGGCGGCCACCCATCCCCAGAGTCTGTCGGTGGGCGCCTGTGCGGTGGGGCTGTTCGCCGTACAGGTCACCATCATCAGCGATCGCATCTTGGGCCGTTGGTTTCCGGTCCTGAGCGCAGGGAGCCGCTAGAGCCGTGGGCGACATAACCAAGATTCCGCAGTGGGTGTTCGAGATAGCGGGCTACCGTATCACCTTGAACTCCGAGACCCTCATCATGAGCTGGATCGTGATGGGGATACTGATCCTGTTCGCGGTGGTGGCCACGCGGCGGATCAGCATCCTGCCCGGTCCCTATCAGACCATCGCCGAGCTGATGGTGGACGCCTTCCAGGGGCTGGTCAACGACGCCCTGGACGAGAGGAACCGGCACTACTTCCCCCTGATCATCACCTTGTTCCTGTTCTTGTGGCTCTCCAACATGCTGGGGGTGATCCCCTTCCTCTCCGAGCCCACCAAGGACCTAAACACGCCGCTGGCCTATGGCATCCTGGGGTTCTTCATCGCCCACTACGCGGGGATCAAAACCAAGGGGTTCAAGGCCTACGCCAGCGAGTATTTCCAGCCCATGTTCTTCATGGCCCCCCTGAACATCATCGGCGAGTTGTCCAAGGTGGTCTCCATCTCCTTCCGTCTGTTCGGCAACATCATGGGCGGGGCCATCATCATCCTGGTAGTGAGTCATCTGGTCTACAACTTGGTGCTCCCGCCCCTGCTCAACGCCTTCTTCGGGCTGTTCGTGGGCACCATTCAGGCGTTCGTGTTCACCATGCTCACCCTGGTGTACATCTCGGTACAGACCAAGTAGGTGGGGCAGATGGAATATCCCGACACGACATGGGTTCAGGCGGCGGCTTACCTGGGGGCGGCCTTCTCGGTGGGCTTCGGCGCCATCGGGGCGGCCTTGGGCGAGGGCTATGCTGCGGGTATCGCGGCCCAGTCCATGGCGGCCTTGGGCGAGGGCTATGCCGCGGGTATCGCGGCCCAGTCCATCGGCAAGAACCCGGGTGAGTCTGGAAACATCCTCAAGAACATGCTGATCGGCCAGGCGGTGGCGGAGTCGGCGGGCATCTTCGCCCTGGTGGTGTCGATGCTGCTGGCCTTCGTGGTGCCGGCCGAGGCGCCCTTGATCGCGGCCTTCTGCTACATGGGCGCAGGCCTGGCCATGGGCCTGGGGGCCATCGGCAGCGGCATGGGCTCGGGCTTCCCTGCGGCCGAGGCCTGCCGGGGCATCGCCGACAACCCGCCCACCACCAGTATGCTCACCACCAACATGCTGATCGGCTCGGCCATCTGCCAGACGCCGTCGATCTTCGGCATGGTGGTGGCCTTCATGCTGATGTTCATCGACTTCAGCCATCAGCCCTTGTGGCCGGGCTGGGCGGCCATGCTGGGGGCGGGCTGTGCCGTGGGCTTCGGGGCCATCGGCAGCGGTGTGGGCAGCGGTATCCCCGCCGGCACCTCCACCGCGGGCATCGCCCGCCAGCCCGCCGCGGCCGGGGCCATCCGCACCAACATGCTGATCGGCTCGGCCGTGAGCCAGACGCCGTCCATCTTCGGCATGGTGGTGGCCTTCATGCTCATCTTCCTGGACTGGTCCCACGTGCCGGCCTGGCCCACCTGGGCGGGCCTGCTGGGCGCGGGGCTGTCCACCGGCCTGGCCGCCATCGGNCCGGGCATCGGCAACGGCTTCACCGCGGGCGAGGCNGCCGCGGGCATCGCCCGGGTGCCGGACAGCTCCGGGCCGGTGACCACCACCATGCTCATCGCCCAGGGTGTGGCCCAGTCCACCGTGATCTACGGCTTCTTGGTGAGCCTGATCATGATCTTCATGCCCCCCACCGAGTACGACGCCTCCATGACCGCCTGGGCCACCCTGCTCTCGGCCGGGCTGTGCATGGGCTTCGGGGGCATCGGCCCGGGCATCGGCGAGGGTATCGCCGGCGCCTACACCGTGCGGCGCATCGCCCGCGACGTGGAGCTGAACGTGCTCCTCACCCGGGTCATGCTGGTGGGCCAGGCGGTGAGCGAGTCCACCGGCATCTACTCCCTGATCGTTTCCCTGCTGCTGTTGTTCGTGGTCTAGGCGGCAGGAAACGAGGGTGTGAATGAGAAGGAAATTTCCGGGCAACCGGCCCGTGAAGATCGAAAACCAGGGTTGGAAACCAACAAGGAGACGGGACAATGGCAGCTGAGATCACTGGCGCGGATCTGGTGAGGGCGGCGGCCCTGTTGGGTGCAGGCATCGCCATGGGCCTGGGCGCCATCGGCCCCGGCGTGGGCGAGGGCTTCGCCGCGGGCAAGGCCTGCGAGGCCATGGGCAAGAACCCCAAGGAGGCGGGCCTGCTCACCCGGACCATGCTGGTGGGCCAGGCAGTGAGCGAGTCCACCGGCATCTACTCCCTGGTGGTGGCCCTGCTGCTCATCTTCGTGGTGTGAGGCCGACGGTGGCCCTGCTCCTCCACTCGTGAGGACAGAGCCGCCGAGCCGCAACCAAACCACGCGCGCGGGGCGGAGCGGCTGCCGCCGGAACAAGGGCCGACTCCCCCAGGGAAGCGAGCCGCGGTTATCGCAGGGGAGGCAGCCCTCGGCTCCGCACACACGACAGGCGGGCAAGCATGATCAGCATCAATGCCACCCTCATAGTGCAGATAATCAATCTGCTGGTGCTCATCCTCATCCTCAATCGGCTCATGTACAAGCCGATCAAGAGGATCATGGCCGAGCGCGAGCAGAAGATGAAGGCCGACCAGGCCGAGGCCGAGCGCATCCGCCAGGAGGCGGCCCAGAACGAGCAGACCTACCGCAGCGAGCTGATGCAGGGCCGGGCCGCCATCCGCCAGCGCCTGGCCGAGCTGCGCCAGGAGGCCGACCACCAGGTGCGCCAGATCCTGGAGCAGGCCCAGCAGGAGGCCAAGAAACACCAGGCCGAGATGCGCGCCCGCATCGAGGAGGAGATCAACCAGGCGCGCAAGGACATCCGGGCCGAGGCCGAGAAGGTGGCCCTGAGCCTGGCCCACACCCTTTTGGGCAGGGAGGTCGCGTGAGGTCGCTGAGCTACATCACAGGGGCAGTGGCCCTGGCCATCCTGGGCGCGGCCGCGCCGGCCCTGGCCGCCAGGGCCCAGGAAGTGAGCGAGTTCCGCTACTGGTGGGACCTGGTCTGGCGCATCATCAACTTCGGCATCCTGGCCTTCTTCATCGTCAAGATGGCCAAGGAGCCTCTCACCAACTTCCTGCGCGAGCAGCGTGAGGGCCTCAAGGCCAAGTTGCAGGAGCTGGAGGAGGCCAAGGCCAAGGCCATCGCCGAACGCCGCGAGATCGAGGCCAAGATCAAGGGCCTGGCCCAGGAGCTGGCCGACTACGAAAAGGCCCTGGCCGCCTCTGCGGCCAAGGAGCGCGAGGCCATGCTGGAGGCGGCCCGACGCGAGAGCCAGCGCATCATCGAGGGCAGCAAGCGCTGGGCCGAACAGGCCCTGGCCCAGGCCAAGAAGGAGCTGGCCGCCGAGATCCTGGAGCTGGCCGCCAACTTGGCTGCGGAAAAACTGCGCGCGGCCATCACTGCCGAGGACCAGGCCGCCATGCTGCAGAAGTTCACCTCTGACCTGAAGAAGGTCCAGGTGGCCTGAGGGAAGGGATGACCAGGGCGAAAGCCTCTGGCCCCCCGACAGTGGCGGCAAGTGTCAGACAAGGGGGAGGGGCTGGACTCCCTGGATGAGATGGGTCCAGGGCTGCGTTCCGCAGAAGGCATGGGCCGGGGCGTCGCGGAGCAGAGACCAGGCGGGCGTCGCAGGGCGAGACCAGCGGGGCGTCGGGGGGCAGAGAGCAGGCGGGCGTCGGGGGCAGGGGCCGGCCGGGCCTTGGGTGCAGGGGCCAGGGTGATTCTGGAGGCGGAAGAGAAGAGAGCGCCTTCCAGCGGATGGGAAGCCGTGTCACGCGGAGGTGTCCGGTTGCCGGGGAAGTAGACCAGCCTTCGGCAGTGATGTCCGGCGGCCGGGAAACAGAGCGAGCATCTCCAGGGGGTCCCAGGCGGGGCCCCTTGTGGTCTTTGGCCGAGCCATGACCCAGCCCCCCTACCGAGACTTGTTCATCTACGAGCTGGAGGGAGACGCCCGGGCCGCGGCGGTGGGGCTGGGGCCGCACTTTTTGGGCCTGTGGCTGGAGGACGACACCAGCTTCCTGTTCTTCTCCCAGCCTGCAGGGTCGGAGGTGGCGGCCCTGCTGCAGCGGTCGCCGGGGCTCAGTCTGCGCCAGGAGCACCATCTCACCTACGAGCAGTGGCAGGGCGGGCTGTCCCTGGAGCCGCTGGAGCTGTCCTGCCTGAGCGTGGTGCCGGCCTGGAGCGAGGAGCCCCTTGCCGGCGACCGGCCGGTGTTGCGTCTGGACCCGGGGCTGGTGTTCGGCTCCGGTCTGCACCCCACC
>MTPE01000300.1 GCA_002011835.1 Desulfarculaceae bacterium JdFR-95
GCAGGGGCTGAACAAGGACGAGACCGCGGCCAAGTTCGGGGCCGAGCAGGTGCGCCTGTGGCGCCGCTCCTACGACGTGCCCCCGCCGCCCTTGAAGCCCGACGATCCCCGCCATCCCCGCTTCGATCCCCGCTACGCCCACCTGGACCCGGACGAGCTGCCCGCGGCCGAGTCCTTGAAGGACACCCTGCAGCGCCTGCTGCCTTTCTGGGAGCAGCACCTGGCCCCGGCGGTGCGGAGCGAGCCGGGGGTGTTGGTCTCGGCCCACGGCAACAGCCTGCGGGCCCTGGTCAAGCACCTGTGGGGCGTGTCCGAGGCGCAGATACCCCGACTGGAGATACCCACGGGCAACCCCCTGGTGGTGGAGCTGGACCCACAGCTCCGGGTGCAGGCGGCCCGCTACCTGGACTCGGCCCGCGCTGCCGCGCTGCCTCCCCTGGGTCGGGAGTGAGCGGACGGGGGGCGCAAGTGGGCCTGGGGGGGACGTTTTGCGGCTTCGTTTGTCAGAGGGTGCGGGAAACCTCGGCTGGAGGGAGGGGCTTATGTGCCCGGTCGCACAAAGCGCTTGACCTGCTGGGGGCGTTGTGCTAACAATGGGCGCTGGATTTGCCGGGCTAACTCCGCCTAGCTATTGGCTTTCCTGGTGGCCGTGGGGGTGAAGGGGGCGAGNGGGAAGCNAAGAGNTGGAGGTTCGGCGCCAGAGGGGAGAGAGGGCTCTCCGGCCGACGAGGAGGAGGGCCAGGCCTTCGAGGGATCACGACACAGCCCGGGGCGAGGTGGGGCCGTGAATCTGCGCCAGCTATTACGCGAACAGGCCAGCGGCATCGTGGAGGACTGGTTTCAGGCCATCGTGGCCACCTATCCTCCCGAGACGGCCCGTTTCCTGAAACAGCGCAAGGACCGCTTCGCCAACCCGGTGGGCGCCACGCTCTCCAAGGAGATCACCAACATCTATCGGGGTCTGTTGGAGGAGGGAGTGGATGCGGCGGACCTGGACCGCTTCCTGGACCGCATCGTGCGGATCCGGGCGGTGCAGGACTACAGCGCGGACGCGGCGGTGGGCTTCATCTTCGATCTGAAGAAGGTGGTGCGGCGCCGCCTGGGGGACAAGCTGGCCGACGGCGCGCTGGCTGCGGAGCTGCGCGAGTTCGAGGACCTGGTGGACCGGCTGGCGCTCAAGGCCTTTGCCATCTACGCCTCCTGCCGCGAGCAGCTGCACATGCTCAAGGTGAACGAGATGAGAAACCTTTACGCCAGGGTCCTGGAGCGCTCCGGCGTGTTCGTGCCCGTGCCGGAGCAGGCCGAGCCGGACGGGGCCTGATGGCGGCAGGTTGCCAATAACGGAAAACGAGGTAGCGGATAATGCATGCACTGATGTCGCTATTGGCAGTGTTGGCCCTGATCGCGGTCGCCTACGCAGGGGTGGCTGGCGCTGGCATGCACTGGTTGTTCGGGGTGGTCTTCCCCTATGCCGCGCTGATCATCTTCTTCGTGGGTCTGATCGCACGGGTCGTGGGCTGGGGGCGCTCTGCGGTGCCCTTCTGCATCCCCACCACCTGTGGGCAGCAGAAGAGCCTGCCCTGGATCAAACGCAACAAGATAGACAACCCCACCAGCACCGGGGGGGTGCTCGCGCGGATGTTCTTCGAGGTGTTCCTGATGCGTTCGCTGTTCCGCAACACCCGTCTGGACTACTCCGGCGAGGGCCCCATCATCCGTCAGGGTTCGGAGAAGTTCCTGTGGCTGTTCGCCATGCTGTTCCACTACTCCTTCCTGACCGTGCTGGTGTGGCACCTGCGCTTCTTCATGGAGCCGGTGCCCAAGCTGGTGGACATCCTGGACAAGCTGGACGGCTTCATGGAGGTGGGGCTGCCCCAGTTGCTCTTGTCCGGGGTGGTGTTGGTGGCGGCGGCGGGCTGGCTGCTGCAGCGGCGCATCATCAATCCCCAGGTGCGCTACGTCTCGCTGTCCTCCGACTACTTCCCCCTCATGCTCATCCTGGCCATCGGCATCACCGGCATCCTGATGCGCTACTTCCTGCGGGTGGACGTGACCGCCATCAAGGAGCTGACCATGGGGCTGGCCACCTTCCATCCGGTCATCCCCGACAAGCCCATATCCTCGCTGTTCTATGTCCACCTGTTCCTGGTCAGCGTGCTGTTCGCCTACTTCCCCTTCAGCAAGCTGGTGCACCTGGGCGGAGTGTTCCTGAGCCCCACCCGCAACCTGCCCAGCAACAGCCGTGAGGTGCGCCACATCAACCCCTGGAACTACCCGGTCAAGGTGCACACCTACGAGGAGTACGAGGAAGAGTTCCGCGACCTGATGATCGAGGCGGGCATCCCGGTGGAGAAGATGCCCGANCCCGAGAAGGAGGAAGGGGCCGAGGAGGCGGCCGAAGGCGAGGCCGCGGCAGAGGCCCCGGAGACCTCCGCCGACAGCGGCGAGGAGAATAAGGAGTCCTAAGGCCACCCGTGCCGCCTGGCCTGGGCGACACGGCCCGGGGCCGCGCGGAACAGGGGCACAACCGGATACAAGGATTGGAAAGATGGCTGATCCCACTCCCAAGCCAGAGGAACTCGCACAGGTAGACCACAAGCCTGGCTTCGAAGACTGGATGGACACCAAGCCCGAGTTCCGGCCGGGCATGTACCTGCATGCGGTGAAGAAGGAGTCGCTGGAGGGCGTGGGCGCGCCCAACCCGCGCGACTGGAACCCCACCGACCATGACTGGAAGCTGCCCGCGGACTGGAAGGGCATCGTGCGGGAGGGCATCAAGGAGCGTCTGCGCCGTTTCCGCACCTTCAAGCTCTTCATGGACATCTGTGTGCGCTGCGGGGCCTGTGCCGACAAGTGCCACTTCTTCATCGGCTCGGGCGACCCCAAGAACATGCCGGTGTTGCGGGCCGAGCTGTTGCGCAGTGTCTATCGCGGCGAGTTCAAGACCGCGGGCAAGATCCTGGGCAAGCTGGCCGGCGGGCGCAAGCTCACCGAAGAGGTGATCAAGGAGTGGTTCTACTACTACTTCCAGTGCACCGAGTGCCGGCGCTGCAGCGTCTATTGCCCCTACGGCATAGACACCGCCGAGATCACCATCATGGCCCGGGAGCTGCTAAACCTCCTGGGCTGCCAGGTGGACTGGATCGGCACCCCGGTCAACAACTGCTTCCACACCGGCAACCACCTGGGGCTCAAGCCCCACACCTACAAGGAGAACATCGAGTACCTCCTCGACGACATTGAGGAGTACGTGGGCATCCGCATCGAGCCCACCTTCAACCGCAAGGGGGCCGAGATACTGTTCATCACCCCCTCGGGCGACGTGTTCGCCGACCCGGGCATCTTCACCCTGATGGGCTACCTGATGATCTTCGAGCACATCGGGCTGGACTACACCTGGTCCACCTATGCCTCCGAGGGCGGCAACTTCGGCTTCTTCACCTCCCACGAGATGATGAAGCGGCTCAACGCCAAGATGTACGCCGAGGCCAAGCGTCTGGGGGTGAAGTGGATCCTGGGCGGCGAGTGCGGCCACATGTGGCGGGTGGTGCACCAGTACATGGACACCATGAACGGGCCGGCCGACTTCCTGGAGACCCCGGTGAACCCCATCACCGGTACGGTGTTCGAGCACGCGGCCAGCACCAAGATGGTCCACATCAGCGAGTTCACCGCCGACCTGATCCGCCACGGCAAGCTGAAGCTGGATCCCAGCCGCAACGACCACCTCATCGTGACCTTCCACGACTCCTGCAACACCTCCCGGGGTATGGGCCTGCTGGAAGAGCCGCGCTACGTGATCAAGAACGTGTGCAACAACTTCTACGACATGCCGCCCCAGACCATCCGGGAGAACACCTTCTGCTGCGGCAGCGGAGCCGGTCTCAACGCCGGCGAGAACATGGAGATGAGGATGCGCGGGGGGCTGCCCCGGGCCAACGCGGTCAAGTACGTGCACGAGCGCTATGGGGTCAACACCCTGGCCTGCGTCTGCGCCATCGACCGCGCCGCCCTGCCCACCTCCATGGACTACTGGCTGGGACCAGGCACCATCCGCGTGACCGGGGTGAGCGAGCTGGTGGCCAACGCGCTCATCATGGAGGGCGAGAAGCCCAGGCGCTACAACCTGCGCGGCGAGGACGTCAACGAGCTGCGCGAGGAGGTGGGCCTGCCTCCCATCGACTTCCCGCCCGAGGAGGACGAGGAAGCCGAAGGGGAAGCGTCTTAATTCGGAGGGTGGTGGATAATGTACAATGCGGGAAAGATCATCACCGGCATCGTGATATTCGTGGCCATCTTCACCTTGCCGCTCTGGTGGCAGCTGGGCCGGGCGGCCAAGGTGCCCCAGCCCGAGCTGCCCAAGAAGGAAAAGCAGTGCGTGCTGGACACCGAATACATGCGCACCAGCCACATGCAGCTTCTGAACGAGTGGCGCAACTCGGTGGTGCGCGACGGCAACCGCCTGTTCCTGGGGCAAAACGGCAAGATGTTCAACATGAGCCTCACCAACGAGTGCTTCCGTTGCCACCAGAGCAAGAAGAAGTTCTGTGACCAGTGCCACAACTACCTGGCGGTCTCACCCTACTGCTGGGAATGCCACCTCACACCCGAGCAGGTCAAGGAGAGTAAGTGATGGCCGTGGACAGGAGAAAATTCCTCAAGATCGCAACCGTGGCCGCCCTGTTCGGCGGGGTGGGCAAGGCGGCCCTAGAGCTGGTGCTGCCAGGCCAGGTGGACGCGGCCGACCAGTTCTTCCCCCGGCCCGAAGCCATCAAGGGCAAGCGTTGGGCCATGGTGGTGGACACCCGCAAGTTCCACTCCTGGGAAGAGACCGTACCCATCATCAAGGCCTGCCACGACTACCACAACGTGCCCCAGATACCCAACGAGAAGCTCATCAAGTGGATCTGGGCCACCACCTATGACCATGCCTTCACCTTCAAGACCCACCAGCGTCTGGCCGAGCGGCTGAAGGACACCCCCATCATGGTGATGTGCAACCACTGCGAGAATCCGGCCTGCGTGCGTGTCTGCCCCACCAAGGCCACCTTCCAGCGCGAAGACGGCATCGTCATGATGGACATGCACCGCTGCATCGGCTGCCGGTTCTGCATGGCCGCCTGCCCCTACGGCTC
>MTPE01000385.1 GCA_002011835.1 Desulfarculaceae bacterium JdFR-95
GTGCTGACGATGAAGTCCACCAGGCCCCGCCGCACCAGGGGCACCAGGCAGGAGGCCCCCAGGCCCGCCGGGGTGAGGGCCCCGCTCAGGGCCAGGCCCACGGTGACCTCGGGCCGGGCCAGGCGCCGCGCCCAGAGCAGACAGGCCTCGCGCAGGCGGGCGGCGTTGTANGCCAGGAAGTGCTCCTCCNCCAGCCGCACCAGGTCGGTCCCCTCTTCCAGGGCCGGGGGCCGGATGGCTTCTCCTTTGGGTCCCGCGTGAGTCATAGGCTCTGTTTTTCCCATTCTTCCCATCGTTGACGATGTAGCGCCACCGCCCGGGGGTTGGGGCCGCGCAGGGCCAGGCCCAGGGCGCGGTAGAGCAGGCGGGCGGCGGTGAAGTCCGGTGCGGCCAGCCCGGGCAGGGGGGCCAGCTCCACCAGGTCCAGGCCCACCACGGGGTGGCAGGAACAGAGATCGATGAGTATGTCGGTCAGGTCGTGCCAGTCCAGGCCGCCGGGCTCGGGGGTGCCGGTGGCGGGCATGATGCTGGGGTCCAGCACGTCCACGTCGATACTGATATAGACGGGACCCGGCCTGATGCCCCAGAGGTGGTCGTCCAAGGCAGACACGTCTTGCCTCAGGTGGCGGGCCCAGCCCGGCACGATGCCCCGTTCTTCCAGGAACCGGGCCTCGGCCTGGGAGCAGGAGCGCACCCCCAGATGGTGCACCTCCAGCCCCAGCTCCACCGCCCGGCGCATCACGCAGGCGTGCGACAGACGCTGGCCCTGATAACTGTCACGCAGGTCCAGGTGGGCGTCCAGGCTGACCACGCTGAAGTCGCGGCCGCGGGACTCCACCAAGGCGGTGAGCGCCCCCAGGGTGACGGTGTGCTCGCCGCCCACCAGCACGGGCAGGCGTCCCGCCTCCAGCTCGGCCGCCACCGCCGCCCGTACCCGCGCCAGCACCTCGGCCACCGTGCCTTGGGTGTCCACCGCCGGCCGGGTGAGAATGCCGCGGCTGATGGGCTCCTCGCGCAGCAGGTCCAGCTCGTCGTACAGCTCCATGTGGGCGCTGGCCGCCATGAGCGCGGTCGGTCCCAGGGCGGTGCCGGGCCGGTAGGACACCGTGCTCTCCAGGGGCACGGGGATGATGGCGGCCCGGGCCTGGTCTTCCGGGGGTTGGGGCACTCCGGCGAAAGGGGTTATGGGAGGCAGCTCAGCCACGTTCCTCTCCTCGGCGATCTCGTTCCCCAGTATAGGGGCGGCGGCAGTGGCCGTCCAGGCCGGGGCCAGATTTCGGGCTCATCAGGCAAACGCCGGGTGGTTGTCAGATCATCCCGGGCCGGCGCGGTCAAGGCCGGCCCTTGGCCACCCTCATGGGCTCGTGGCCTCCACCGGGCCGACCCGGTATCAAGAGGAACCATCTCCTCTCCCTCGCCCAGACGAGGGAACATCATCCCCTGTGCCAGCGTCCGGGCCGCAACCCCAAGGTGCCCGTCACACCGCCATTTGCCGGATGAGTCATATTTCGGGTTGACGCTGGGGCTCTGTGGGGTTAAGAAATCCCTCGGTCTTGATCCGCATGTGTTCCCCCAACCTCTGTCCCCCGGCAGGGGCAAACATCACCGGGAGGCGGCCATGCTGATTCCCCGCTACATCTACCTCACCCGCGGCAAGGGGGTACACCGCGAGCGGCTGGCCAGCTTCGAGCTGGCCCTGCGCGACGCGGGCATCGCCGAGCAGAACCTGGTGTACGTCTCCAGCATCTTCCCGCCCCACTGCAAGCTGATCACGCGCAAAGAGGCGGAACGCTTCCTGGTGCCGGGCCAGATCCTGTTCTGCGTCATGGCCCGTAACGAAACCAACGAACCCAACCGCCTGATCTCCTCTTCCATCGGCCTGGCCATGCCCGCCGACCGCTCCATGTACGGCTATCTCTCCGAACACAAGGGCTTCGGCCAGAACGCCCGCACCGCCGGTGACTACGCCGAGGACCTGGCCGCAGAGATGCTGGCCACCACCCTGGGCATCGACTTCGACGTGGACCAGAGCTGGGACGAGAAGAAACAGGTCTTCCGTATGTCGGGCAAGATCGTGCGCACCGACAACATCACCCAGACCGCGGTGGGGCCCAAGGACGGACGCTGGGTCTCCACCGTGGCCGCGGCGGTGATGATCATGGAGTGGCAACAGCGGGACATCTCCTGAAACAGCCCCTGACCGGCCAAGGCCCGCCGCTCCGGCCCCCAGGGGAGCGTGGGGGGAAGGCTGTCGTCCCCGGCGCCCCGGCCCTGTGGGATCCAAGGGGCTGCTAGCGGGGAACGGCCGCGGGCCGGGGANAGGCGCCTTGCTCCCCAGGCTCCGACACCCCTNCNCTGCCNACCCCAACTGTGCAGGCCAAGCCTCTTTGCCCCCACACACAGCCCCTCCTACATGGGAAACCTCCCCGGCGGAGAAGACCAACACCCCCCCTTGACGCCACCGCCCCCCGCCAACACACCCAAAAACGCCAGGCAAAACGGCACACCCCTTGACCCACGCCGCGTTTTTGCCCTTTTATTTCTTAAAGAGAGGGAGAAAGCCAACCGTGAAGGAGGGATGTGTCATGCCTACCTATGAATACCTCTGCGAGAAGTGCGGAGAGGAATTCAGCGTGGTCATGTCCATCTCCGAACACGACAAGAAACGGGTGAATTGCCCCAAGTGTAAAGGACGCAAGGTGAGCCCCCAGATCTCAGGCTTCACCACCATCACCTCCAAGAAGAGCTGAAGCCGACGGTGATCACTGTGCTTACTGGTTCCCGCCTGTTGCTGGGCTGCCTGCTGGTCGCGGCCCTGCTCTTGGCCGCAGAGATGCCAGGGGCGGCCGCAGGCGGGGACCCCTATGCGGCCCAGCGGCGGGCCATGGTGCAGAAGCAACTGCAGGGCCGCGACATCCGCGACCCCAAAGTGCTGGCGGCCATGGCCAAGGTCCCGCGCCATCTCTTCGTGCCCGCGGGCTACCGCCGTTGGGCCTACGCCGACCAGCCCCTGCCCATCGGCTTCGGCCAGACCATCAGCCAACCCTACGTGGTGGCCTTCATGACCCAGGCCCTGGGACTGAAGGGCGGGGAGAAGGTCCTGGAGATCGGCACCGGCAGCGGCTACCAGGCCGCGGTGCTGGCCGAGATCGCCTCCCAGGTCTATAGTATCGAGATCATCCCCCAGCTCTCCCAGCGGGCGGGCCGCCTGCTGGCCGAGCTGGGCTACCACAACGTCCACCTCAGGGTGGGCGACGGCTACCAGGGCTGGCCCGAGGCCGCCCCCTTCGACGCCATCGTGGTGACCTGCGCCCCTGAGAAGATCCCCCCGCCCCTGGTGGAGCAACTGGCTCCGGGAGGACGCATGATCATCCCCGTGGGGCCGGACTGGGGAGCCCAGGAGCTGGTGTTGGTCACCAAGGACCACCAGGGACGCCTGCGGCAGCGAGCCGTGCTGCCGGTACGCTTCGTACCCCTGGTACGTGAGGGCAAACAACCCTAGCAGCCCCTCCTGCCCTGTCCACCGCCCTGGTGCGGGAGCGGCTCCACATCGTCAGGAGGTGACGACCATGCGTGAGCGCTGTCTGATCTTGTTAGTGATCTGGCTGGTGGGGCTGCTCTGGGCCGGAATGGGAGCACCGGCGGTGGCCAAGACAGAGAAGCCAGCCGCGACCGAGACCACGGCCTCCTCCACACCCGATCCCGAAGCGGTGCGCCAGGCGCGCCAGGACTACCAAGAGGCCACCGAGCATTTCAACGCCCGACGCTACCGCCAGGCGGCCGAGTTGTTCGCCCGCTACCTGAAGGTCTTCCCCAACGACGGCCAGGCGCAGCGGCTGTACCGCATCGCCCGACGCCTGGCCCAGCGGGCCGGCACCGGCACCCTGGTGGTGGAGTGCGAGCCCCCGGCCGAGGTGTGGCTGGACGGCAAGCCCGTGGGCACCACGCCTCTCACCCTGGAGGCGGTGCCGGTGGGCACCCACCAGGTGGAGGTGCGGCGGGGCCGGGCGCGGCAGTCCGCACCGGTGGAGGTGGAGGAGTACGCCCGCACCAACATCCGCTTCCGCCTGTCCGCACCGGCCGAGGCCGCCACACCCCCGTCCCCACCGGCCCCTGCTCCGCCGGCCGCGGCTCCAGCGATTCCTCCCTCTCCCGCTCCTCCCCCGCGGGCGGCCCGGCCTGCGCCTCCCGCACCGCCCACTCCTCCGCCCCCCGCCCCGGCGCGCGTACACCGCGGCTACGTGGTGGCGGTGGAAGGCCAGGAGGTGACCATAGACCTGGGCGCCAAAGACGGCATCAAACCGGGACAGCGCCTGCGGGTGCTGGCGCGCAAGAAGCTCGTCCACCCGGTCAGCGGCAAGACCATGTTCCTGCGGCGGCCGGTGGGCGTGATCCAGGTCACCGAGGTGGAGGACCAGCTCTCCCTGGCCCGGGTGGTCAGTTTCCAGCGCACCCTGGCCCCGGGCCAGGAAGTGGTGCCGCTCGCTCCGGGCGAGGCCGCCGCCCCTCCGGCACCGGCGCCGACTCCGACCACCCCCGCCCCGGCCAAGAAGGAGCTGCGCCTGGCGGTGATGCCTCCCCTCATAAACGCCCCGGGCGGCAACCCGGACTTCAACCCCCAGACCTTCCGCGCCGCGCAGGTGGCCCACCTGCTCAACCAGTTGCGCCGCATCCGGGCCGTGGCCGTGCCTCCGGCCAGGCTGGAGGCGTTGCGCCAGGAGCTGGGAGAGTGGCCCGCGGCCTGGCGCGAGGACGGCCAGCTGGATCCGGCCCAGCAGGAGGCCCTGGACAAGCTGCTGGAAAAGCTGGGGGTGGACGCGGCCCTGTGGTGGAGCGTGACCCTGCGGGAATACGAGGAGCAGCTCACCCTGGGCTGTGTGTTGCGCCGGCAGGGACGCCTGCGGCCCCTGGTGGCGGACGAGGCGCTGGTCAACGTGTCCGAGGCGCCGCAGACCTATGGGCGGGAGTTGTTCATTCTGGTGGCGGAGGGTCTGGGTATTTTCTAGGGCCCGTCCTGCTGCGCCGCCACCCCCACAGCGAGGCCGTGGCCCTTTGGGCCACGGCCCCTGCTTTCAAAAGCAGGGGCGGCCCCTTTCAGGGGCCACCTC
>MTPE01000374.1 GCA_002011835.1 Desulfarculaceae bacterium JdFR-95
AGATCGTGGTCACCTTCACCTCCTCCGGCACCAGCGGCCAGAAGAGCCAGACCAACTGGGACGCCGGCTCCCGCGACCGCCAGGCCTTCAGCCGCAAGGCGGTAGTGGAGAGCATGGGCCTGGCCGACTATGAACAGCCGGTCAACTACCTGGTGCTCAGCTACGACCCCGCCAGCGGCGGCACCCGCGGTGCGGCCCACGCCTTCGCCATGTACACCACCTTCGCCCCCGCGGCCGAGACCGTCTTCGCCATCACCCAGGGGCCCCACGGCCAGCCCCGTTTCCAGCCCGAGGTCTGTCTGGAGGCCCTGGAGCGCTTCGCCGCCAGCGGCCTGCCCCTGCGGGTGGTGGGCTTCCCCGCCTTCGGCTACATGATCCTCAAGGAGCTGGACACCCGCGGCGTGCGCCTGCGGTTCCCCCCCCAGAGCCTCATGCTCCTGGGCGGGGGATGGAAACAGCACACCGGCCAGGCCATCTCCCTGGAGGAATACCGCGCCCTGGTGGAGCGGGTCCTGGGCATAGCCCCCAGCCGGGTGCGCGACTTCTACGGCATGGTGGAACACGGCATCCCCTACCTGAGCTGCGAGTACGGCCACCACCACGTGCCCATCTACTCCCGGGTCTGCGCCGTGGACCCCGGCACCCTGGAGATCCTGCCCGAAGGCCGGGTGGGCCTGCTCAAGCTCATCACCCCCTACAACCGCGCCACTCCGGCCATCAGCGTGCTCAGCACCGACCTGGGACAGGTGCGTTCGGGTTGTGCCTGCGGTCGTCCCGGACGCTACCTGGTCTTCGCCCGCCGGGGAGGGGTGAAGAAACACGCCGGCTGCGCCATCAGCGCCGCCCAACTCATCGGCCAGTGAGGAACGCCATGAAGGACTGGTACTGCTTCGGCGAGTTCCGCCGCGACCCGGAGATCACCCCGGACCTGATGGCAGAGGTCCTGGACCAGGCCCGAGACCGGGCCGCCCGCCAGCGCCAGGTGCCCCTGGAGGCCATGCTGGAGGTGCTGGAGGAGGCCGGCCGGCGCCTGGCCGACCCCCGCCACCCCATCCGCGGCGAGGCCATGGAACACCTGCCCGCGCGGGTGGGGTTCTCCCCTCCCATGGTGGCCGCGGCCCTGGACACCCTCTGCGACATCCTGGACGGCGAAAACCTGTGGCGCCGCCTGGACTGCGACCTGGGCGACGCCCGCTGCCTGGACTTCTACACCTACCACGAGCGCTTCCAGGGATACCTGCGCGCCCTGCCCCGGGGAGTGGTGGCCCACATCGCCGCGGGCAACGTATTCGTGGGGGCCCTGGACTCGCTGGTGCAGGGCATCGTGACCAAGAACGCCAACCTGCTCAAGATGTCCGGAGACGACACCTTCTTCCCCCTGTTGTTCGCCCGCCTGCTGCACGAGTGCGACCCCGAGGGGGCGGTCACGGGTTCGTTCGCCTTGCTCCCCTTCCGGGGCGGGCGCCGCGACCTGGAGGAGCTGATCAAGACCCGCTGCGACGTGGTGATCGTCTACGGCGGGGCCGAGGCCGTGGCCGCCTACCGCCAGGGCCTGGGCCCGCACACCAAGCTGGTGGAGTACGGCCCCAAGTACTCCCTGGTGGTGGTCACGGCGGCAGAGCTGGCCCGCCGGGGAGAGCAAGAGGTGGCGGCCCAGGTGGCCCGCGACGTGACCATGTGGGAGCAGTCGGCCTGCTCCTCGCCGCACGCGGTCTATGTCTGTGCCGGAGAGGGGGAGGACCCCCGCGGGCCGGCCCGGGACTTCGCCCGGCATCTGGCCGCGGCCCTGGACGAGCTGGCCCGGACCTACCCCCACGGCCGAATCCTGGTGGACGAGCAGGTGGAGATCACCCGCGAGCGCGAGCTGGCCAAGGTGGCCCAGACCCTGGGCGAAGCCGAGTTGATCGTGCCCGCACGCCACCGCCAGGACTGGACCGTGATCCTGGAGTACGACCCCGGCTTCCACGTCTCGCCCCACCACCGCACCGTGTTCGTCAAGCCCCTGGGACGGCTGGAGGAACTGGGGCCGGTCCTGGCCCCCTACGGCGACTTCCTGCAGAGCGTGGCCCTGGTGGCGGCGCCGGAGGAGGCCCTGCGCCTGGCCCGGGAGCTGGCCTGGCTGGGCGCGGACCGCTTCACCGAGCCCGGACACATGAGCCGGCGCAAGCACGGTACCCCTCACGACGGTACCCGCGGCACGGGCGAGCTGGTGCGCTGGGCCTCCTGGGGCCGGGACGAGCCCTTCCTGGAGGAGTTCGACTACCTGCCCCGGCACCGACGCGACCGCATCACCCTGGCCCGGCTCAACCGGCTCATCGCCTTCTGCCGCCGGCACTCGCCCTTCTACCGCGAACGCCTGCCCCGGGAGCGGCTGGAGTCCCTGGAGCAGTTGGCCGAGCTGCCCCTGTTGTCCCCGGAGGATCTGCGCTCCCACCTGCCCCCCGAAGGCGAGGGCCTGCTCACCGCGCCCCTGGAGAACACCTACGCCTTCAGCAGCGGCGGCACCACCGGCCAGGCCAAGGTGGTCTACCGTACCGTGCCCGAGACCCTCTACAACGCCCGCGCCCTGGCCAAGGGCCTGCGCCTGGCGGTGTTCCAGCCCGGCGACGTGGTGGCCAACCTCCTGTTCGCGGGCAACCTGTGGGCCTCCTTCGTCAGCTTCAACCAGGCCCTGGAGCTGGTGGGCTGCCACATCCTGCCCATCGCCGGCAGCATCGGCCTGGAGCAGGTGGTGGAATACCTGCGGCGGCTCAAGCCCAACGCGGCCGTCTCCATCCCCTCGGTCTTCCTCTCCCTGGCCCGCCTGGTGGAGGAGCAGGGTATGGACGACCTGCGCCTGGCCAAGATCGCCAGCGGCGGCGAGCACCTCTTCCCCGAGGCCCGGGACTACCTGCGCCGGGTGCTGGGGGTCCCCGAGGCCCGGGACTACCTGCGCCGGGTGCTGGGGGTGGAGAAGTTCGCCTCCACCGGATACACCACCAACGACACCGGCGCCATCGCCTTCCCCTGCCAGTGCTGTGAGGGCGGCCTGCACCACGTGCACGAAGACCTGCACTGGGTGGAGATCCTGGACCCCCATACCCACCAGCCCCTGCCTCCGGGCCGGGTGGGCAAGATCGTGGTCACCAACCTGCAGCGCCGGCTCATGCCCATGATCCGCTACGACGTGGGCGACCTGGGCCGTATCCTGGAGGAGCCCTGCCCCTGCGGCCGCAAGGTGCGCCTGCTGGAGCTGCTGGGCCGGGTGGACGAGGAACTGCGCATCGGGCCCGCCCGCATCAGCCTGGAGATGGTCTCCGAGAAGGTGGGCCGGGTGGAGGGTCTGGGCCGCCACTTCCGCATGATCGCCCGCCGCGAACAGATGCGCGACCAACTGGTGGTGGAGGTGGAGGCCGCTTCCGCCCTGGACCAGCAACAGCGCGAACAGTCGGCCCGGCGCCTGGCCGAGATGCTCACCCAGGCCAAGGCCGAGATCGCCCTGGCCGTGCAGCGGGAGGAGATCGCCCCCATCCTGGTGCGGGTCCTGCCCCCGGAGACCATCCCCCGCAACCCGCGCACGGGCAAGATCAAACAGGTGGTGGACCAGCGCCAGTAGAGAAAGGGGAGACCCCATGGCCGAACGTCTGGGCGAACAGGAGGTGGCCCGCCTGCGGGTGCGGGCCGAGGTGGACTACCTGCCGGTGGTGGCCCTGCTGGTGCGCGAGATGGGTCGCCGCCTGGGCCTGTCGCAGCGGGCGGTGTTCGAGCTGGAACACGCGGTGGACGAGGCCGCCACCAACATCGTGCAGCACGCCTTCGAGCCCGACGAACGCGGCGAGTACACCGTGCGCCTCCTGCGCCGGCCGGGGCGGGTGGTGGTGGCCCTGGAGGACCAGGGCATACCCTTCGACCTGGACAAGTTCCGTCAGGGCGAGGGCACCGGCCTGGGGCGCCGTTTCCTGGAGGCCTATGCCGACCAGTGGAACCTCTCCTACCTGGGCCCCCAGGGCAAGCGCCTGGAGATCGTCAAACACCTGCCCCACACCGATGCCCGCGACCACTACCGCCCCGAGGAGCTGGACGACCTGCGCCAAGCCGAGCCCGCACCCCCGGACGAACCCCTTGCCTTGCGCCTCATGCAGCCCCAGGACGCAGTGGCCCTGGCCCGCTGCGTGTACCGTACCTATGGCTACTCCTACACCAGCGAGTACATCTACTATCCCGAACGCACCCGGGAGATGCTGGCCTCGGGCGAGATGACCTCCTGCGTGGCGGTCAATCCCGCGGGCGAGATCGTGGGCCACATCGCCCTGATCCGCCACCACCCCCAGGCCAAGGTGGCCGAGAGCGGCCAGGCCCTGGTGGACCCCCGCTACCGCGGCCGCGGCCTGTTCAAGAAAGGAAAGCTCTTTCTGGTGGAGCAGGCCCGCCGGATGGGCCTCTACGGCCTGTTCAGCGAGTCGGTCACCATACATCCCTACACCCAGAAGGGCAACCTGTCCCTGGGGGCCAGGGAGACCGGCCTGCTGTTGGGTTACGCTCCCCAGCAGCTCCGGTTCAAGCGCCTGGCCGGCGGCCGGCAGACCCAGCGCCAGACCGTGGTCCTCTACTACCTGCCCGTCAACCCCGCCCCCCGGCGCACGGCCTGGTTGCCACCCCGACACGCCGGGATGATCCAGCGCCTGTGGCGCCACTGCGGCCTGGAACGCCGGGCCCAACGCCCGGAACAGCCCCCCGCCGCGCCCCACACCCACCTGGAGGTGAAGGTGCGACCGGAGTGGGGACACGCCTTCATCGCCGTGGAGCAGGCCGGCGCCGAGCTGGTGGAACAGGTCCGGGCCCAACTGGAGGACCTGTGCATCCAGGGACTGAGGTGCATCTACCTGGACCTGCCCCTGGCCCTGGCGCCGGCGGCGGCCCGCTGCGCCGAGCTGGAGGAGCTGGGGTTCTTCTTCGCCGGCCTCCTGCCAGAGATGCACCCCAGCGGCGACGTGCTGCGCCTGCAATACCTCCACGACCTGCGCCTGGACCTGGACCAGGTGGTCCTGGTCTCGGAGCTGGGCCGGGAGCTGATGGCTTACATCCGGGAGCGCATGTAGCCATGCCCCCCGCCGGCCC
>MTPE01000020.1 GCA_002011835.1 Desulfarculaceae bacterium JdFR-95
CCGCCCCCCGGGGCAGCGCCGCCACCGCCACGCAGGCCCGCGCCGGCAAGGGCCCCCCCTCCGGGAAGAACGAGGCGTACACCCGGTTCACCTCCTCGAAGTGGGCCATGTCGGTGAGGTAGATGGTGCACTTGACCACCTGCTCCCAGCCCAGACCCGCGGCCTGCAGCACCGCGCCCAGGTTCTGCATGGCCTGGCGGGCCTGGTCTGCGGCGCCGCCGGAGACCAGCTCGCCCGTGGCCGGCTCCAGGCCGATCTGCCCGGAGAGGAACAACAGCTCGCCCGCCCAGCGGGCCTGCACATATGGCCCCACCGCGGCCGGAGCCGCCGGGGTGCTCACGCTTCCTGCATGCGCCATGACTCTCCCTCCCGTGGCGAGCCTCATTATAGCCCAGGGCCTATCCGGCGTGAAACGCTATGGAAAACCCCCTTGACACCCTGAGCGGGGGCTGGTATTGAATGCATTCCCCGTCCCGGTGAAGCCGGCCCTGGCGGCCGGACGCCGGGCGATTCCCTCTGGCGAGGTGCTTGGGCCCATGAGCAGTGAGCAGACCAGCCAGGCCCGCGGCCCGCGCGTGGTCTACGGCGCCGAGGAGCTGCACCAGGGCATCCGGCGACTGGGGGAGGCCATCGTGGCCCGCCACCCGCAGGTGGAGGAGCTGGCCCTCGTGGGGGTCCACTCCGGCGGCGACCGCCTGGTCAAGCGGGTGGAGGCCGAGATGGCCCGTGCTGCCGGCCGGCCCCTGGAGCTGGACAAGGGCTTGGTGGACATCAGCTTCTACCGCGACGACTGGACCCGGCTCACCCAGGTGCCCTCGCTCAAGGCCACCGACATCCCCTGGGAGGTGGAGGGCCGCCATATCGTGCTCATCGACGACGTGATCTTCACCGGGCGCACCGTGCGCGCGGCCCTGGACGCCATCTTCAGCCTGGGCCGGCCGGCACGGGTGGAGCTGGCGGTGCTGATCGACCGCGGCCACCGCGAGTTCCCCATCGAGCCCGACTACGTGGGCCTGCGCCTGCACACCGAGCGCCACCAGTCGGTCAACGTCTATCTGTTCGACGAGCCGGCCCGCGACCACGCCACCCTGGAGGACCACAAGTACCGCACCCTCAAGCGGGCCTTCGCCGGGGCCTGAAGGACAGGGTAAGGCCGAAAGAGGCGGCTGGTCGAGAACAGGGCGCACCGCGTCGGCTGCAGCCCGGATCACATCCCTCGTCCCCCTCGCAACTTGGCGCACCATTTCGGGGCGCAAGCCCGACCACCCTACCCCCCGGCCGCGGCCGCGCTTGCCAGGCCGGCGCCGCTCCCGTAACATAGCCTTGACTCATGGTTTTGGAGCCCTGGGGAAAGGCGGCAAGCGTGGTGGCGGCGCCGGATTCGCGAGAGCGGGCCAAGGACCTGGCCCGGCGCAAGCGCGAACGCATCATCATCGTGGTCACCCTGGTGGCGGTGGCGGTGATCACCTACCTGGAGACCCGGGTGGTGCACCTGGCCGACGAGCTGCCCTTCGCCTCCTCTCTGTTGGTCTTCGCCCTGATCAACATCAACGCCCTGCTGTTGCTCCTGCTCATCTTCCTGGTGTTCCGCAACCTGCTCAAGCTGTCCATGGAACGGCGGCGGGGGGTCTTGGGGGCGCGGCTGCGCACCAAGCTGGTGGTGACCTTCGTGGTGCTCTCCCTGGCTCCCACCATCCTGTTGTTCTTCGCCGCCTTCCAGTTCGTGGGCACCTCCATGGAATACTGGTTCAGCGCCCAGGTGGAGCGCTCGCTCATGGAGGCCCAGGAGATCAGCCAAGCCTACACCAAGCAACTGGTGGCCAGCACCACCCACTTCGCCCAGCGCCTGGCCCGCGACCTGGAGAAGCGGGGCCTGAACCTGAACCGCCCCAGCAAGGCCCTGGCCCACTTCATCGAAAGCAAGCGCGACCTCTACCACCTGGCGGCGGTGCGCCTGTTCTCGGCCGAGATGGCCGAACTCACCTACGCCACCCAGAGCGGCACCCACATCAGCCACCTGCAGCGCTTCCCCCTGGACCTGGTGAGCCGGGTCCTGGCCACGGGCAAGGGCCTGGCCCACCAGCAGAGCGCCCCCACCGGCGAGTTCGTGGCCGCGGTGGAGCCGGTGCGGATCAAAGGCAAGGTGGTGGCCGCGGTGGCGGCCTTCAACCTCCTGCCCCGGGGCTCGCTGGCCAAAATGGCGGCCATCGCCAAGGGCCTGGAGGGCTACCGCCAGCTCAAGGCGGTCAAACAGCCCATCAAGACCAACACCTACATCACCCTGTCCATCGTCACCCTGCTCATCATCTTCTCCGCCACCTGGTTCGGCTTCTACCTGGCCAAGACCATCACCGTGCCCCTGATGGAGCTGGCCCAGGCCACCCAGCGCATCGCCGAGGGTGACTACGACTTCTTCATCGACCTGGAGGGCCCGGACGAGATCGGCACCCTGGTCAACGCCTTCAACAAGATGACCGCCGACCTCAAGACCAGCAAGGCCCGCCTGGACGAGGCCCAGGCCGAGATGCGGCGCACCAACCGCGAGCTGGACCAGAGGCGGCGCTACATGGAGATCGTGCTCAACTCGGTGGCCGCGGGCGTGGTGGCGGTGGACGCGGCCGGGCGCATCACCACCTTCAANCCCTCGGCCGAGCGCATGCTCAAGGTGCGCGCGGGCAGCGTCATGGGCCGGCCCTGGCGNGAGNTGCTCACCCCCGAGCAGGTGGCGCAGGTGGAGAGCCTCATGGCCGGCCTGACCCCGGGACGCGGCCGCACCGTGGGCAAGCAGATGCGGCTGACCATCGGCGGCGAGAGCCTGAGCCTGATGGTCCACCTGGGGCTGCTGCGCGACGAGGACGGCGCCGACCTGGGCATGGTGGTGGTGTTCGAGGACCTCACCGAGCTGGAGAAGGCCCAGCGCATGGCCGCCTGGCGCGAGGTGGCCCGCCGCATCGCCCACGAGGTCAAAAACCCCCTCACCCCCATCAAGCTTTCGGCCCAGCGCCTCATCCGCCGCTACGGCGACCGCCTGGGCCCGGAAGAGAGCGTGTTCCGCGAGTGTACCACCACCATCGTGCGCCAGGTGGAGGAGCTGCGCCGCCTGGTCAACGAGTTCTCCNCCTTCGCCCGCCTGCCCAGCGCCCGTCTGGCCCCGGCCGACATCACCCAGATCGCCGAGGAGGTCCTGGCCCTCTACCGCGGCGGCCACGGCGACATCTCCTTCGAGCTGGAGTGTGAAGGCACCATACCCCCCTTCGACCTGGACCGGGAGCAGATCTCCCGCGCGCTGATCAACCTGCTGGACAACGCCGTGGCCGCGGTGGCGGAGAGCGAGCCCCCCCGCCAGGTGGTGGTGCGCCTGTCCTTCGACGAGATCCTCAAGATCGTGCGCCTGGAGGTGGAAGACACCGGCCCCGGCGTGCCCCCCGAATACAAGCTGCGCCTGTTCGAGCCCTACTTCTCCACCAAGAAGGGCGGCACCGGCCTGGGCCTGGCCATCGTCAGCACCATCGTGGCCGACCACAACGGCTACATCCGCGTGCAGGACAACCAACCCCAAGGTACCCGCATCATCATCGAACTGCCCGCCCGGGGCCTGCGCTCCGGGCGCCTGGAGGCCTTATGAGCGCACACGTGCTCATCGTGGACGACGAGCCCTCCATCTGTACCTCCCTGGAGGGCATCCTGGGCGACGAAGGCTACGAAGTCTCCTCCGCCCCCGACGGCGAGACCGCCCTGCGCCTGGTGGAGGAGGAGTCCCCCGACCTGGTGCTGCTGGACATCTGGATGCCCGGCCGCGACGGCCTGGAGGTGCTGGCCGAGCTCAAACGCCGCCGGCCCGCCCTGCCCGTGGTCATGATCTCCGGTCACGGCACCATCGAGACCGCGGTCAAGGCCACCAAGCTGGGCGCCTTCGACTTCATCGAAAAGCCCCTGGACATGGACAAGATCCTGCTCACGGTGCGCAACGCCCTGCAGATGAGCCGGCTCACGGAGGAGAACCTGCTCCTGCGCGCCAAGAGCGAGCCCCCCCAGCTCACCGGCCACAGCCCCGCCATCCAACAAGTGCGCCAGGCCATCGCCCAGGTGGCCCCCACCGACGCCTGGGTGCTCATCACCGGCGAGAACGGCACCGGCAAGGAGCTGGTGGCCCACGCCATCCACCGCCAGAGCCCCCGCGCAGGCGGCCCCCTGGTGGACGTCAACTGCGCCGCCATCCCCGAGGAGCTGATCGAGAGCGAGCTGTTCGGCCATGAGAAGGGTGCCTTCACCGGCGCCGCCGCCCGCAAGCGGGGNAAGTTCGACCTGGCCCACGGCGGCACCCTGTTCCTGGACGAGATCGGCGACATGAGCCTCAAGACCCANGCCAAGATCCTGCGCATCCTCCAGGAACAGCGCTTCGAACGCGTGGGGGGCACCCGCACCATCCAGGTGGACGTGCGCGTCCTGGCCGCCACCAACAAGGACCTGCCGGCCGAGATCGCCGCCGGCCGCTTCCGCGAGGACCTCTACTACCGCCTCAACGTGATTCCCATCCACCTGCCCCCCTTGCGCGAACGCCGGGAGGACATCCCCGAGCTAGTGGACGAGTTCATGGCCGAGCTGGCGGCCAAGCTGCACCAGCCGGCCAAGCACCTCAAGGACGACGCTCTCAGCCTGCTCATGGAGCAGAGCTGGCCGGGCAACGTGCGCGAGCTCAAGAACCTGGTGGAGCGGCTGTTCATCCTCTGCCCCGCGGAGGAGATCGACGCCGACACCCTGCGGCCCTTCCTCTCCGGCGCGCCCACGCGGGAAAACGGCCTGGAGCGGCTGATGACCACCCGGGACTTCAAACAGGCCCGGGCCGCCTTCGAGCGGGCCTTCCTGGAGCGGCAACTGGCCGCCCACGGGGGCAACGTTTCGGCCACGGCCGAGGCCATCGGTCTGGAGCGCTCGCACCTGCACAAGAAGCTCAAGAGCCTGGGCATCCGCACCGAGCGCAACGGCCAGTAGCGCCGCCCCCCCACAGCGAGGCCGTGGCCCAAAGGGCCACGGCCCCTGCTTTGGCAAAGCAGGGGC
>MTPE01000013.1 GCA_002011835.1 Desulfarculaceae bacterium JdFR-95
CCCTTCCAGGGTGGCCGAAGACCAGCCTTGACAGGGCCGGCCCGGGATGGTTTTANGACCACCCCGCCATTTGCCGGACGAGCCCATCTTTCCCTGGGTGGTCCGGCCCTCGCCGGGGCTCTCGGCTTGCCTGGAGGGAATTTCCCCTCCCTCGTCCCGCCTCCTTGCGGCGCCTCGCCCGGCCCCGCCGGGGCCGCACCTGGTTCGGCCCCTCTTGGGCCGCCTCCCTTCTGGTCCAGCCCCCTCGTCCCTTGGGTCTCTGCTGCTGCCTCCCGGTCGGGGGCGGGGGCTCCTAGGCTTGCCCTTCTCCGCCCGGGTGGGCCTTGGCCACCTGGGGGGGCATCTGGCGCAGGTAGTGGGCGGGCAGGGCGAAGGCCGCGGTGTGCAGGGCCGGGGTGTAGTACTTCATTTCTCCCAGGGCGGCCAGGCGCTTGCGGTCCGGTCCCGCCAGGGGGTCCGGCCCCAGGGAGCAGAAGGCGAAGCCGATGGTGCCGCCCAGGTAGGAGGGCACCAGGGCCAAGTAGTAGAGGGTGCGGGAGAAGAGCTGGGGCAGGAAGGTGAACATCTCCTTGAGCATGGGGGCGTAGAAGTTGAAGGACTCGGCCTGGCTCACCGCGATGCCCCCCGGCTTGAGCGCCCGGCGCACGTCCTGGTAGAACTGGCGGCCGAACAGTCCCAGGGCGGGTCCTTCGGGGTCGGAGCTGTCGATGAGGATCACGTCGTATTCCTCGCGGCGGCCCTTGAGGTACTCGATACCGTCGCCCACGGTGAGGTGGGCCCGGGGGTCGTCGTAGGCCGCGGCCACCTGGGGCATGTATTGTTTGCAGGCCTCGATCACCTCGCCGTCGATCTCGCACATCTCGGCCCGTTCCACCTCGGGGTGGCGCAGGACCTCGCGCAGGGTGCCGCCGTCGCCCCCGCCGATGATGAGCACCCGTTTGGGGTCGGGGTGGGTGAGCAGGGGCACGTGCACCAGCATCTCGTGGTAGGCGGGCTCGTCCAGGGTGGACAGTTGCACGCTGCCGTTGAGCAGGAGGATGCGGCCCAGGGGGCCGGCCTCCACCATCTGCAGGTGCTGGTAGGGGGTCTTCTTGTCCAGCAGGACGCGGTCGATCTGGATGGCCAGGCCCAGGTAGGTGCCCAGCTCAGGCGGCTCGAGGAAGGTCACGCCGTCTTTGGCCTCGAAGCTGGCAGGTGGTCTTTGCATGGCGTCTCCTGGCGTGGTGGGGCAAGGGTGGCAGTGCGGCGCCGCGGGCCGCGGCGGGAAGAGCCCGATGGCCCGCCCGGACCCTGGGGCGGGGCGGGCGGGCTCAGGTCTCGGCCGCGCAGGAGATGTCCTGGGGCTTGTGGCGGATCATCTCCGGCGGCAGGTCCAGCATGCCCCGGGTGAGCATCATCTTCTGCAGGGAGCCGGCCTGGAAGCCCCGGCGCAACTGCTCGCAGGCCGCCTCCATGTCTATGCAGTCACCGCAGGTGAACACGTCGATGGCGGCGTAGCCGTACTCGGGCCAGGTGTGTATGGAGAAGTGGGATTCGCTGATGATCACCACACCGCTGACGCCCTGGGGGGCGAATTGGTGGAAGAAGGGTTGGATCATGGTGGCGCCGGAGCGCTCCACCGCCTTCAGCATGGTCTCGGCCACGTGCTGGGGGTCGTCCAGCAGGCGGGCCGGGCAGTCGTACAGCTCCAGGATCAGGTGGTTTCCCAGGGCCTTCATGTCTCGTGCCCCCTTGGTGGGCGCCTGGTGGGGCCGCGCTTTTTGATTCCGGCGGCCTATCGCGCCCTGTAACCCGGGGTTTGGGGGGCACCCACGCAAAAAACCCTTTGCGGGGGGTAATGGGAGGCATCGGCCCCGGCCCCCGGGGTCTTGCATCCCCAGGGAGCCATACCCGCCCCAAAGGGCGGACCCGCAGCCGTAAAGGACCCCCTTCACGGCCTTGACGGGCTAGGACTGCGTATGGCGTGCTTCCCAGCGGCCCGCCCGCCTTTGGCTCCGCGGCCTCGAGGCCACGGCGGCGAGGGGCCCGAACATGGGTACCCCCTTGTGTCTAGTCCTTTTCCTTTGCCTTCTGCGGTCTTGCTCTGGTCCGCCGCCCTCCTGGGCCGGCGGACCCTGCCCTATTTACACCGTCGTTGCGGCGGCGTCAATGGGCAAATTGGGACTCTCTGTGGTCCTCCCGGGGAGAGGTTGACGTAACCTGGCAAAATGTCATACTATTGATTTGCCAACCCCAACAGAGGACGAACCAGGAGACGATCCATGACCTTGACCAAGGCAGACATCGTCGCCAAGGTGTATGCCAAGGGCATGCTCACCAAGGCCCAGGCGGCGGATGCGGTGGAGCGATCCCTGGAGCTGGTGAAACAGGCCTTGGAACGTGAGGAAGAGGTGCTGGTCAGCGGCTTCGGCAAGTGGTCGGTGCGGCGCAAGGCCGCCCGCCGGGGCCGCAACCCCCAGACCGGCGAGCCCCTTACCCTGCCTCCCCGCAAGGTGGTGACCTTCCGCCCCTCCCGGGTGCTCAAGGCCAAGGTGCAGGGCGCGCCCACCCAGCCCCGCGACAAGGCCAAGAGCAAGGCCAAGGCCCAGGCCCAGGCCGAGGCCCAGCCGCAGGCCCAGGAACAGCCCTCCGCCCCAGACAGGAGCGGCGGCGACGACCCCGTGATCCGCCGGGGCTATTTCTAAAGAGGACCCACCGGCCCCATGAGCCGCCTGGCGGTCCTCAGCGACCTGCACGGCAACCTCTCCGCCCTCTCCGCGGTGGAGGCCGATCTGGCCCGCCAAGGGGTGGACCATGTCCTGGTCTTGGGCGACCTGGTGGGTTACCTGGCCCGGCCCAACCAGGTGGCCGCACGGGTGGCCGCCCGCGGTTGGCCCGCCCTGGCCGGCAACTACGACCGGGCCGTACTCACCGGCGGAGAGGAAGGGGTGAATCGTTTCCTCAAACCCGGCATCGGCCCCCTGCCCCGCNGGATCTACCACTGGACCTGCCAGCGGGTCACCCGCCAGACGCGCAGCTTCCTGGGCACCTTGCCCTNCTTCCTGCGCCTGGATCTGGCCGGGGTGGGCATCCTGGCCGTGCACGGCAGTCCCNAAGGGCGTNCGCGACTACGTCTATCCCGACCGCCCCCTGGCCGAGCTGGAGGCCTGGCGGGCCGAGGCCGGCGTGCGCCTGCTCCTGATGGGCCACACCCACGTGCCCTTCGTGCGCCGCCTGCCCGGCGGACTGGCCCTCAACCCCGGCAGCGTGGGTGCGCCCAAGGACGGCGACCCCCGCGCCTCCTATGCCCTGGTGGACCTGGAGAGCCTCCAGGCACAGGTGGTGCGGGTGGAATTCGATTGGCAAGAAGAGACTCGCCTCATGCTGGAGCGGGGGCTGCCCCGGGAGGCGGTGGATCGCCTGCTGTCGCGGGGCCAGGCAGGAGAGACCCGGCACGGGAGCGGGGCGGGAAACTAGGGCCGAGCCGGGTTTCGAGTCTGGGGTGCTTTTCGGCGGACAGTAAAAGACTTGTCTCATGCCGGAGCGCGGGCTTCTCCGGGAGGCGGTGGAGCGCTTGCGCCAGCGAAAGGCCCAAGAGACCGCCTCTGCGGGGGAGAGGAGCGCCTTCCCCGCACAGCGTGCCCCGATTCACTCCCTGGCGGCTCAGAACACGAAACGGCGCTTGAGCAGGGTCTCCAGCTCGGCCACTTTTTCCTGCAAGCGTGGGGAGCCTTCGCGGGAGGCGGCGTCCTTCAAGTCGGCCACTTGGTTTTTCACTTCCTGCAGGCTTCGGCTGAGGGCTTGGCAGACCTGATTGACGGCCTGAGCCAGGCTCTGGAGTTGGTCTCCCTCCCGCAGACGGATGTTCTGGTCCAGGCGGCCCTGGGCCATCTCGCCCATCACCCTTTCCAGACGATACAGCGGTCCGCCTACCCGGTGTGAGATCCGCAGGGCCAGTACGGCGGTCAGGAGCAGCAAGGCGAAAAGCACCACGCAGTTCACCCCGATGAGGAGCTGGAGGCTGGTCTGCCAGCCCAGGCGGTCCACCAGGGAGAACAGGATCAGCAGCACCAGGCTGGTGGCCACCATGGCGCCAAAGGTGGCCAGACAGAAGTGGGATATGAAGCTGCGTTGATACTCGTGGACATAATAGATGCGGCGACGGTGGGTGGTGTCTTGGGTTTGCATGCCTTCCTCCTGGGGGAACCACCCAATGAGGGAAGGGAAAGGTATGGAATCATCAGAGCCCAAGTGTAACAATTTTCGAGGTTCCTGCCCAGCTTGGTGGTTTCTTTTATCAAGGAATTCTGGCTTTGGGGGTGTATCCTCCTGGATTGGGCCCCTTTCGAGGGCGCGCGGGGATCAACGGGGCGGGGATGGTGTGCGGGGCAGGGGCGAGGGTTCCACTTTGCCGCGCTGCTGGGGCAGGATGCGCAAGAGCACCGACGCCGGGGGAATCTGGCGGCGCCGGGGATCGGCCAGGTAGTAGCGGTCTATGGCCGCGGCCAGCTCCTGGAGGGTCATGCCCTGGAGCTTGTCGAGCACTTGGCCCACGGTTTGGGGGGCCACTTCTGCGTACTGCAGAGCGTCGATGATGCCACGCAGATAGGAGAGCTTGAGTAGCATTTCCCCCTGCTCCGTCTCTGGGGGAGGCCAGGCCTCGGCGGGCAGGGGGCGCACATCCTGGGGGTTTTTCACCGGACGCACCACGAAGGGCTCGTAGGCCAGCGCTGCGCCCGCCAAGGAAAAAACCAGCCCCAACACCAGGCTCCATTTGCTTTTGCCACGCAGGCTATGGATAATAGACATGATTCGATGCCCTGCCGCTTGGCGGGGGCCGGTAACGTGGCCCCCGGTGGGGAGTTTTGGGTGTCCCAGACCGAGGTCAGCATAACCCATCTGCAAGGGCTGGTCGAGAGGCTGAGTGCCCGTCTGGCCCAGTTGGGCGAGGAAGGTGACCTGCTGGGCAGCGGGGGGAACCATGTTCTCTCCAAGGAGGTGGCGGGCGAGCCCCTATATCTGTGGTTGCGGCGACTGTGGAGCCGGGCGCAGTGGGGG
>MTPE01000092.1 GCA_002011835.1 Desulfarculaceae bacterium JdFR-95
AGGAACTCCTCCGCCAGGACCATGATGTCCTCGCCCCGCTGGCGCAGGGGGGGCAGCTCCAGGGTGATCACGTTGAGGCGGTAGTAGAGGTCCTCGCGGAANGAGCCCTCGGCCACGGCCTGGGCCAGATCGCGGTTGGTGGCGGCGATGATGCGNACGTCGGCGGTGTAGGTCTGGTCCGAGCCCACGGGGGAGTATTCGCCGTCCTGCAGGGCGCGCAGCAGCTTGGCCTGGGTGCCGGGGGAGAGCTCGCCCACCTCGTCCAGGAACATGGTGCCTCCGTCCGCGGCGCGGAAGCGGCCCTCGCGGCTGGTGTGGGCGCCGGTGAAGGCCCCCTTGACGTGGCCGAACAGCTCGCTCTCCAGCAGGTTCTCGGGCAGGGCCGCNCAGTTGACCTTGACCAGGGGTCCGCCGGCCCGGGGNGAGTTCTGGTGGATGATCTGGGCCACCACCTCCTTGCCNGTGCCGCTCTCGCCGGTGATGAGCACCGTGGCCTCGGAGGGCGCCACCATGGCCAGGGTCTCCTTGAGCCGCCGCATGGGAGGACTGTCGCCGATCAGGGCGGAGAAGTCGAAGCGCTCGCCCAGGCGCTCGGCCTGCAGGGCCAGGCGCCGGGCCAGGCCTGCNGCCTCCAGGTGGCGCTCCACCTTGATCAGCACCTCCTCCACCTCCAGGGGCTTGGGCAGNTAGTCGGCGGCCCCGGCCTTGAGCGCCTCCACCGCGCCNTCGATGCTGCCGAAGGCGGTCATCATGATCACCGGGGTGGNGGGGCTGGTGGCCTTGATGCGGCGCAGGGCCTCCATGCCGTCCATGCGGGGCATGACCAGGTCCAGCAGCACCANCTCCACCGGCTGCTCGGCGATGGCCTCCAGGGCGGCCTCACCGTCGGCTGCCTCCAGCACCTGGTAGCCGGCGTCCTCCAGGTGGGCCCGCAGCATGAGACGGTGGGCCTTTTCGTCGTCCACCACCAGGATGGTCTGTTTCTGNGTCATGGTTGGTCTCCTGCCACGGGAAGGGTGAAGGAAAAGCTGGCCCCGCCTTNGGGACGGGAGGCGGCGGTGAGTTCACCACCGTGGGCGCGCACGATCCGCCGGGCGATGGCCAGGCCCAGGCCGGTGCCGCGCTGGCGGGTNCTGAAGAAGGGGTCGAACAGGCGCTCGGGGTCGCCGGGGGGCAGCCCCGGTCCGTCGTCGGCCACCTCCACCCGCACCATCTCGCCTTCGGGCTTGGCCCGCACCCACAGGTGTCCCCGGCCGTCCAGGGCCTCCAGGGCGTTGACCAGCAGGTTCACCAGCACCTGGCGCAACTGGTCGGGGTCGGCCGAGACCGTGGGTAGAGAGGGGGCCACCTCCAGGACGATCTCCACTCCCTGGGCCCGGGGGTCGTCGCGCATCAGGGCCACGGCGCTGGCCAGGGACTCGCCCACCTCCACCGGCAGGCGGCGGGGCTGGCGGGGACGGGTGTAGTCCAGCAGGCCCGAGACTACCCGCTCCAGGCGGTCCACCTCGGCCACTGCCGCGGCGGCGTACTCGGCCTGGGGCGAGCCGGGAGGGTGGCCCTTGGCCAGGTATTGCACCAGGCCCCGCACCGCGGACAGGGGGTTTCGCACCTCGTGGGCGATGGAGCCGGCCAGCCGCCCCACCGCGGCCAGGTGTTCGGCCTCGGCCACCTCCCGCCGCAGGCGGTCGATCTCCGCGTCGCGCCGCCGGCCCACCACCCACAGGCCCACCGCGGCCACTCCCGCGCCCAGGAACATCAGCCCGCCCAGCAGCAGGGCCTGGCGCAGGGCCTGGGCCCGGGCCTCGTCCAGNTGGCGGGTGGAGAGCCGCACCAGGGCATAGCCGCGGGTGGCCAGGACAGGGCGGGGCATGGGGCGGGACATGGGCATGCCGCCGCCACCCCGGAGAGGCCGGTGTTCGCTCCATTCCTCGGGGTCCATGGGACAGGCCCAGGAAGGCAGNCCCCGCCCCTGGCGGCGGAAGTAGCGGAAGGGNTCGAAAGGACGACCCACGATCAGCTCCCGCTCGGTGAACAGGGTCACCGGCTCCTGGTCGGACACGGCCTGGACCACCGCCTCGGGCAGGTCGGCCAGGGCGTCGTCCGGGCCGGTGTCGGGGTGGTCCTGGTCCGAGGGGTGGTTGTGGGCCACCGCCAACAGACGCCCGCGCGGGGAGAACACGGTCAAGGCATGCACCACCGGGTGCTGGGCCATCTCCTCCACCAAGGCGGTGAGGATGGACAGGCGCCACATGCCGCGCCGCATGGAGGCCCGGGTGGCGCTCTCCAGGGACTGCACCAGGATCAGGCCCTGGTGGATCAGGGCCTGGCGCTCCAGCTCGCGCACCCGCTCCAGGCGCCACCAGGTGGTCACGGCCAGGACCACCAGAAGCAGCAGCAGCACTCCGGCCAGGATCAGCCAGGTCCAGGAGGTGGCGGGAAGCTTGTGGTCGCGGCGCGAGGTCATGGGAGCGGTGTCCGGCTCGAGTATTCCAGGCCCAAAAGCGGCCCCAGGGCCAGGGCCAAGGACGGCCCCAGCCCTGGGGATCACTCTCAGAGGTACAGAGGCTCTAGTAGCCGCCCATCATACCCCAAGGACAGAGGCCGGCACCGGGGCCCATCATCATGCCCGGGCCCATCATCATACCAGGACCCATCATGCCGCCGAAACCACGGCCCATGCCGCGGTAGCCGCGACCCAGGCCCCGGCCCCAACCCACGGTGTAGGGCCGCAGCTCGGGGGGCAAGGTGGCCAGCATGGCGTTGCGCTTCTTGGCCAACTGGGCCTTCAGCTCCACCACCTCGTCGGCCAGGGCCTTGAGCTTGGCCGCGTTGGCCGTGGGCTGCAGCCACAGGGTGCGCAGCTCCAGGTTCTTGGCCGCCAGCTTCTGGCGGATGGGCAGGGTCTCCTTGAGGAACTTGGCCCGCGCCTCCTCCAACTGCTTGATCTGCGCGGGGGTGAGTACGCTGATCGGCGCCGGAGTGGCGGCATAGCCCTTGGCCCGGCCCGGACCCATGTGGCCACCGGGGCCGGCCAGGGCACTGCCGGCCATGACCAGCACCAGGCTCAACACTGCCAGGGTTGCGGCGAGTTTCTTCATCACGTCTTCCTCCCATGTTTGGTCTGGGTTTTGGTTTGTGCCTCCTACTGAAAGCAGACACCGTGCCAACCCGGGAGGATGAAGATATATCGCCAAGAAATTCAAGAGGTTCTTCGGTGAACCCCTTCCCGGGAGAGCGTGGGCAACTGTATAAATTTTACGCGCCGTCCGCCGGGGCTGTCCAGCGATTACTCAGGAGAGAAGCTCCAGGGGATGCACCACCGCCACCTCCGGCCCCAGGCCCCGCCGCCACTGCAGATAACAGCCGCTGCAACTGGTGGCCAGGACCTGGGCCCCGCTGTCTTGGAAGGCCTGGGCGCGGGGCGCGAAGACGGCCCGGCTGAGCTCGGGATGGCTGAGCATGAACAGCCCTCCCCCGCCGCAGCACATGTCCTCGCCGGCCATGGGGGCCAGCTCCACCCCGGCCGCGGCCAGCACCGCGCGGGGTTCTTCGGTGACCCCCAGGCCCACGCTGAGGTGGCAGGGGTGGTGCAGGGCCACCGGGCCGCTGAGGCCGGGGTCGGGGCCGTGGACCAGCTCGGGATGCTCGGCCAGGACCTGGCTGATCTCCACCACACCGCCGGGCAGCTCACCGCCGGCCAGGCGGGGCAGCTCGTGGGCCAGGGCGTGGGCGCAGGACCCACAGGTGGTCACCACCCGCTCCACCCCGGCGGCGCGGAAGGCGGCCAGGTTGCGCCGAGCCAGGCGGCGGGCGGTGTCCTCCAGCCCCGCCGCCACTGCGGGCAGGCCGCAGCAGCCCTGCTCCGGGGGGATCACCAAGGTGAAACCGCGGGAGAGGATNCGCGCGGCCCGCGCCAAGAGCTCCGGCCGCAGATAGTTGCCCACGCAGCCGGCGAACAGGCCCAGGCGTGGAGCTCGCTTGGGGCCGGGGACGACCCCTGCGCTCTGGGCCAGGAAGGGCCGGGCCGCGGGCAGAGGCAGATACTCCAGGCCGGCCAGGGCGCGCAGGTGCAGGCCGCTGTCCCCGGGTAGAGCCCCCAGGGCCAGGCGCCCGGCTGCGGCCGCGGCGGACATGGCCTGGGGCCGGGGCAAGACCTGGGTCACGGCCAGGCGCTTGCCCAGGGGCAGGTGTTCGGCCAGCACCGTGCGTATTGCCCGCAGACCCTCGGTGGCGGGGGTGAGGTTGGGGCAGTTGGCCTGGCAGCGGCCGCAGAGCAGGCAGCTGGTGAGGAGCCGGGCCAGGCGGCGGTCCGGGGCCAGCACCCCCCGAGTCAGCTCGTCCACCAAGCGCAGCTTGCCCCGGGCCGAGAGCACCTCGCGCCGGCCGGCCTGGTACACCGGACACACCGCCTGGCAGGCCCCGCAGCGGGCGCACATGCGCGCCGCCTCTTGGGCCTGGGGTGGGGCAGGGGTCGGATCGTGGCCGGGGCTGGTCTGGGGCATGGGCGTCTCCGGCGGGGTCAAAGGCTCAGGCCGGCTCGGGTATGGCCTTGTGGGGGTTGAGGATGCCGGCGGGATCGAAGATGCGTTTGATCTGGCGCATCAGCTCCAGGGCCACCGGGTCCAGCTCCGCCCCCACGTAGCCCAGCTTGGTGGTGCCCACCCCGTGCTCGCCGGAGAGCGTCCCCCCCAGGGCCAGGGTGTGGGCGAAGATGTCGCTCACCGCCTGCAGGGCGGCCTCCAGGGAGGCGGGGTCGCTGGGGTCGTGCATCACGTTGACGTGCAGGTTGCCGTCGCCGGCGTGGCCGAAGGTGGGTATGTCCAGGCCGCGCCGGGCGCCGATCTGGTGTATGCGGCGCACCATCTCCGCCAGCTTGCCCAGGGGCACCACGATGTCCTCGTTGAGCTTGCCCGGCGCCTGCTGGTACACCGCCGGGCCCACTGCCCGTCGCGCCTGCCACAGGGCCTGGGCCTCGGCCTGGTCCCGGGCCCGGCGCACCGGCTCGGCCCC
>MTPE01000090.1 GCA_002011835.1 Desulfarculaceae bacterium JdFR-95
TCTGGGTCTCGGCCGGGTCGCCGGTCAGCTCGGCCCCGCAGCCGGCCTGCCACTTGGGGCTGTAGTACACCGTATTCAGGCTGATCAGGCGCAAGTCCCCCCAGTCCAGGGCGTACCATCCGCCCAGGGCGAAGGTGGCACTGAAACTCTCTTGTCCCCCGGCCAAGCCGTTCAAGAGCGACCAGTAGGTGGCGGCGCTGTGGGTGAGGAAATACTGGCCTGGGGTGATGCGATAGTCGCCGCAGCCGGCGTCGTTGTTGCCCAGGGTGAAGAACACCGGCACTCCGGGGAAGTAGCTCTGCAGGCGATGGGCGAAGAAGGCCACGGTCTTGACGATGAAGCGGAGCCGGTCTTCGTCGCTGGGGTTCTGGGCATAGTGCCAGTAGTAGTCGGAGAAGTCGTGGCGCAGGAAGTCACCGGTGAAGACGATGGCCGCCGGGCTGGGCACGGCCAGGCGCATGGCCATCAGCCCCGACTCCCACAGCAGGTAGCCCGTCTCTTGGCCGTAGTCGCCCAAAGAATCCTCCCCGGCCCAGGCCCGGCTCATGAAGTCGTTCCATTGGCTGGCGGGCAGCTCCTGTAGGGCGGGCACCAGCTCGGGCTTGGCAAAGGGGTCGAAGTGTACGTCCGAGAGCAGAAGCAGAGAGAAGGTGTCTTCCGCTGGCGCCGGCCGCCANGGCAGCAGGCTGCCCGCCGCGGCCGCGGCCACCAGGCCCAGNAAACGGCGACGGGTCAGGACTCGGGCAGGCATGAGCTCACTCCTCGACTCATTCCCCCTTAAGGTGGAGGGAAGCATCGCCTCGGTTTCATGCCAGCGCCCCCTGGGCCGGAATCCTTCCGGCCCAGGGGGCGCTGGCATGTCTCCTTGTGGTCGGCCTCCTCTACGGTGGCCTCCTCCCTCGCTCTACGCCACCCCCCGCTTTGCCCCCCGCTTGCGCCCCCCGATCCTCTCCACCCGCTCTGCGCCCCCCGCTCCTCACCATCCGCAGCTTAGCCCCCCACGCTTTGCACCGCCCCTGCGTGGGGCACCGCTATGGCCTAAACGGCGCCTTGGCTGCGCGTGGCCCGGTCCAGCACCTGCAGGAAGCCCTGGTAGCGATCCGGCCCGGGTTCGAGGAAGATGCGCTGGAAGGTCTCCTCGCGCAGTACCAGGCGGAAATAGTGTTCGGCGGGCAGCTTCAGATAGAAGCAGTCTATGGCCCGCGAGCAGGGCAGGCCAGAGTCCACCTGGCGGCAGTAGCCGAAGCTCACCTGGTGCCCCAGGCGGGGGCAACGGGTCTCGATCTGGTCGAAGGCATCATATGACATGGCTTGGGTCCGTCCACAAATATTGGAACAGGCGGGCAGTAGGCCCCAGCTTGCCATGCCTTTCCCCTGGAGTCAAGCTTTTGGGCCTGCTCCAGGGGAAAGGCATGGGACATGTGGACTTCAGCCGATCTTGGGCAAGCCCTCCAGTGCCTTGAGCGCCCGCTGTATCTCTTCCTCGGGCAGCTCGTAGCGGGTGAGCTTGCCCGAGAGATAGGCGTCGTAGGCGGCCAGGTCCACCAGGCCGTGGCCAGACCAGTTGAACAGAATGGTCTTGGCCTTGCCTTCTTCCTTGGCCTGTTTGGCCACCTGGATCACGGCGGCGATGGCATGGTTGGTCTCCGGGGCGGGGATGAAGCCCTCGTAGCGGGCGAAGGTGATGCCCGCCTCGAAGGTCTCGATCTGGTCGTAGGCGCGGGGCTCCACCAGGCCCAGGTTGACCGCGTGGCTGACCATGGGGGCCATGCCGTGATAGCGCAGGCCGCCGGCGTGGATGGGTGCGGGCACGAAGTCGTGGCCCAGGGTGTGCATGGGCAGCAGAGGCGTGGTCTGGTTGGTGTCGCCGAAGTCGTAGCCATAGGGGCCGCGGGTCATGGTGGGACAACTGGTGGGCTCGGCCGCGATGACATGGATGTCCTTGCCCGCGATCTTGTCGGCCAGGAAGGGGAAGGCCAAGCCGGCGAAGTTGGAACCGCCGCCGGCGCAGCCGATCACCACGTCGGGATAGTCGCCGATGGCCTCGAGCTGTTTCTTGGCCTCCAGGCCGATGACGCTCTGGTGCAGGAGCACGTGGTTGAGCACCGAGCCCAGGGAGTAGCGGGTGTCGTCGCGCAGGACGGCCATCTCGATGGCCTCGCTGATGGCGATACCCAAGGAGCCGGGGCTATCGGGGTCCTGGGCCAGGATCTTGCGGCCGGCCTCGGTGGTGTCGGTGGGGGAGGGCACGCAGTCGGCGCCCCAGGTCATCATCATGATGCGGCGGTAGGGTTTCTGCTCGAAGGAGACCCGCACCATGAAGACCTTACACTCCAGGCCGAACTGCTGGCAGGCGAAGGCCAGGGCCGAGCCCCACTGGCCGGCGCCGGTCTCGGTGGTGATGCGCTTCACCCCGAAGGCCTTGTTGTAGTAGGCCTGGGCCACGGCGGTGTTGGGCTTGTGGGAGCCGGGAGGGGAGACGCCCTCGTTCTTGAAGTAGATGGCGCCGGGGTAGTCCAGGGCCTTCTCCAGGCCGGTGGCGCGGTAGAGGGGGGTGGGCCGCCACATCTTGTAGATGCCCAGCACCTCCTCGGGGATGTCCACCCAGCGGGCGGGGGTCATCTCCTGCTCCACCAGGTTCATGGGGAAGATGGGGGCGAAGTCCTCCGGGCTGGGAGGCTTGCCAGTGCCGGGATGCAAGGGGGGCGGCATGGGAGTGGGGAAGTCTGCATTGAGGTTGTACCACTGCGTGGGGATGAACTCCTCGCCCAGAAAGATCTTCTTGTCGGCCATTTCCTCCTCCTGATGCTCGGGGCGGGCGCCAAGGCCTGCCCTGGGTTTGATGAGGCCCCAAAAGAGAAGCGGGCCTCTCCACCTTCGGGGAGACCCGCTCGACTTTTGCCGGTGTCGCTACTCGGAAGTACAGGGACACTCAGCAGAGCCGCGGCCCTCCCGGCGGGGCGCTACGCCACCACCAGGTCCACCAGCGATACTCTGCCGAAACCACAGCGCGCATGTGTCACTTACTCCCCGCCCGAAGATAGCAGAGCCGCCGCCGCCCAGTCAAGCGGTGGGATTAAGGATGCGGCCGGACTCACATATGCCCCGCCACGCGGGAGGAGCCGGCGGCCAGGGTGCGGAAGGCCTCGCGCAGCACCTGGCGGGCCAGGCGCTTGGGGTCCACGTAGCGCCGCTTGCCGTGCACGGCCAGGGTGCATATGGCGATGGCCCTGCCGCTGGCCGGATCCTGGCCGAAGCCGGCGAACCACTCGAACAGCTCGCGGCGGTCGCGCCCCCGCAGGGTGCCGGTCTTGCCCCCCAGGATCAGGCCCTTGAGCACGCGGTCGCGCCGGGCGCGGCGGAAGGCATAGGCCGCGGTGCCCTCGGTGACCGTGGCCGCCAACAGCCGCCGCATGGCCCGGCAGGTGGACTCGCTCACCAGCCGGGGCCCCCCGCTGGGCCGCCCCCGGTAGAGCACCCGCCCCCCGGGGCCCTCCACCCGCGCCACCACGAAGGGCTCCATGAAACGCCCCCCGTTGACGAACACCGCCACCATCAAGGCCGCGTGCAGGGGGCTCAGAGTGGTCTCCCGGTTGTAGCCGCAGGCCAGCTCGCCCACCTGGAAGTCGTCCCGCGGCCGGGCCAGGCGGCTTATGCCCACGGGCAGCTCGAAGGCCAGCCGCCGCCCGAAACCCAAGGCCCGGGCGTACCACAACAACAACTCCCCCCCCAACCAGTGCATGCCCAGACGGGCGAACACCGGGTTGTTGGACTGGGCGAAGGAGCGGCGCAGGGTCACCCGCCGCGGCCGGCGGCGCAGACGCTCGCGCACCTGGTAGCGGTAGAGGGTGTGGGGCCGGCCCACGAAGGCCAGACGGGTGGAAGGCCGCAGGTCCACCTCCTCCAGGGCCGCGGCGGCGGTGATCACCTTGAACAGGCTGGCCGCAGGGGCGTCGGCGCGCAGGGCCACCCGCGGGTCCAGGCGCCGCCGCCTCACTCCGGCCAGCACCAGCACCCGTCCCGTGGCCGCCTCCAGCACCACCACCGCGGCCCGGTTTCCCCGCTTGCGCAACAACAGGCGCTCGGCCCGGCGCTGCAGGCGGTGGTCTATGGTGGGCTCCACCGCCAACAGCCCCAGGCCCCGGTCGCGTACCAGAAGCTCGCGGGAACTCACCAGGGCCTGGATGCGCGGCCCCAACAGCTCGGCCAACTGGGCCTTGGTCAAGGAAAACTGCCGGACCTGCGGCCGGCCGGCCACCGCCGGCCCGGCCAGCAAGAGCAACAGACACCCCAGCAGTACGGGCCGAACCAGGCGGACCAGGGTGGTGGACAAGGGTGGGCCTCCTCGTGGCTCAGGCGGCGGGGGGACGGATCTCCCTCTGGCCGTCCATGAAGGGCACCAGGGCATCGGGGATCTTCACGCTGCCGTCGGCCTGCTGGTAGTTCTCCAGGATGGCCACCAGGGTGCGGCCCACGGCCAGGCCGGAGCCGTTCAAGGTGTGGCAGAGGGTGGTGCCCTTCTTGCCCCGCTCCTTGAAGCGGATGCCGGCGCGGCGGGCCTGGAAGTCCTCGAAGTTGGAGCAGGAGCTGATCTCGCGGTAGCGCCCCTGGCCGGGCAGCCATACCTCCAGGTCATAGGTCTTGGCCGCGCTGAAGCCCAGATCGCCGGTGCACAACACCACCTTGCGGTAGGGTAGCCCCAGGCGCCGCAGCACCTCCTCCGCGTCCGCGGTGAGCTGCTCCAGGTGCTCGTAGCTGTCCTCCGGCCGCGTGAAACGCACCAGCTCCACCTTGTCGAACTGGTGCTGGCGGATCAGCCCCCGCACGTCCTTTCCGTGGCTGCCCGCCTCGGCGCGGAAGCAGGGGGTGTAGGCGGTGTACTTGAGCGGCAGCAGCTCCGCGTCCAGGGTCTCGTCCATGTGCAGGTTGGTCACCGGCACCTCGGCGGTGGGGATCAGCCAGTAGTCGGTGTGCTCCACCTTGAACAGGTCCTCGGCGAACTTGGG
>MTPE01000079.1 GCA_002011835.1 Desulfarculaceae bacterium JdFR-95
GTGGGGCGGGTCATGGGCCTGCCCTACAACGAGGTGGACCAGGTGGCCAAGCTGGTGCCGGCCGAGCTGGGCATCACCCTGGACAAGGCTCTGGAGAAGGAACCCCGCCTCAAGGAGCGCATGGAGGCCGACCCCCAGGTGGCGGAGCTGGTGGAGATCGCCCGCGCCCTGGAGGGCCTGCCCCGCCACGCCTCCACCCACGCCGCAGGGGTGGTTATCGGCGACCAGCCCCTGCACGAGGTGGTGCCCCTGTACAAAGGGCCCCACGGCGAAACCGTGACCCAGTACGACATGAAGTGCGTGGAGAAGGTGGGGCTGATCAAGTTCGACTTCCTGGGCCTGCGTGATCGCCCTGGTGGCCCTCTACCGGCCCGGGCCCCTGGAGTCGGGCATGGTGGACGACTTCGTGGCCCGCAAGCACGGCCGGCGCGAGGTGGTCTACCCCCTGCCGCAGTTGGAGCCGGTGCTCAAGGAGACCTACGGGGTGATCGTCTATCAGGAGCAGGTGCAGGAGATCGCCCGCGTGCTGGCCGGCTACTCCCTGGGCGAGGGCGACATCCTGCGCCGGGCCATGGGCAAGAAGATCCCCGAGGTCATGGAGCAGCAGCGCGAGCGCTTCATGCAGGGCGCGGTGGCCAACGGCATCGACCCGGACAAGGCGGCCGAGATCTTCGACCTCATGGCCAAGTTCGCCGGCTACGGCTTCAACAAGAGCCACTCCGCCGCCTACGGCCTGATCGCCTACCAGACCGCCTATCTCAAGGCCCACTACCCCCTGGAGTTCATGGCCGCGGTGCTCACCAGCGAGATGAGCAACTCCGACAAGGTGATGCTGCACATCAGCGAGTGCCGCGAGCGGGGGCTGAAGGTCCTGCCCCCGGACATCAACCAGTCGCAGCGCGACTTCACCGTGGCCGGCGAGGCCATCCGCTTCGGCCTGGCCGCGGTGAAGAACGTGGGCGAGGGCGCGGTGGAGTCCATCCTGGCCGCACGGGAGGAGGGCGGCCCCTTCCGCGACCTGTTCGACTTCTGCGAGCGGGTGGACCTGCGCAAGGTGAACCGGCGGGTGATCGAGAGCCTGATCAAGTGCGGTGCCTTCGACTCCTGCGGCGGCCACCGCGCCCAGCTCTACGCGGTGCTGGACGAGGCCATGGAACACGGCCAGAAGGTGGGCCGCGACCGCGCCGAAGGCCAGATCAGCATGTTCGAGGCCTTCTCCACCAGCGGCCCCACCGCCACGCCCCCCCTGCCCCAGGTGCCCCCCTGGTCCGAGGCCGACCAGTTGGCCTACGAGAAGGAGGCCCTGGGCTTCTACATCTCCGGCCATCCCCTGGCCTCCTACGCCGAGGACATCAAGCGCCTGTCCAGCGTGGACACCGTCACCCTGCAGGCGGCCAGCGATGGCATGACCGTGCGCCTGGCCGGGCTGCCCACCGAGGTCAAGGAGAAGCTCACCAAGCGGGGCGAGCGCATGGCCTTCGTGCGCCTGGAGGACCTGAAGGGCTCGGTGGAGCTGATCGTGTTCCCCGACTGCTACGCCCAGGCCGCCCCGGCCCTGGCCGCGGAGCAGCCGGTGCTGGTCAAGGGGGTGGTGGACAAGGACGAGCGGGGGGTCAAGCTCAAGGCCAGCCGCATCGTGCCCCTGGAGCAGGCCGCCCAGACCCTCACCACCCGCCTGCGCCTGCGCCTGGACGCCACCGGCCTCACCCGGGAGAAGCTGGTGCGGCTCAAGCAGGCCCTCATGCGCCACCCCGGCTCCTGCCGAGTCTCGCTGCACCTGAGGGTGCCGGGCAAGGGTGAGGCGGTGCTGGCCCTGCCCAACCGCTACCGGGTAGAGCCCTCGGCCGCGCTGGTGGAGGAGGTGGACGCCATGTTCGGCCACGGGGTGGTGGAGCCGGTCCTGGCCGGAGACTGAGTCCGCTCCAGGAGAGGCCGCGCCACGAGGGGAAGGCGCGCGGCCAGGGGAACGCTGCAAGCAAGGGGAAGGCGCGGGGGGTGGGGGGAGGGCGGCTTCAGCGCGGCGAGGGGTTCGCTTCTCCGCGGGCGGCGCGGCGGTTTCGGCCTTTGCCGCTCGGCGGGCCTTTCGGGGACTCGTCCGGCAGGCGGCGGGGGAGAGGCGCCTGGTGGTCGCGGCCCAGGCCGCCGACCCGGGAGAGGGGATGATATTTCGTCGTCTTTACCAGGAAATGACATGATCCCCCACGTGGCCTACAATCGGAATACGAGGCCAGGGATCACTCTGTATCCCTTTTCATGTCATTTTCCTGGCAAAGACGCGCACCAATTTTCTTCATCCCGGGCCGGCCCTGTCAAGGCCATGAGCCCAACAAGGGTGGCCAGAGGCCAGCCTTGACAGGGCCGGCCCGGGATAATTCCATCACTACCCCGGCGCCTGCCGGATGAGCCCAAAAAAAGAGGCGGCGGCCGTGCGGTTGCCGCGTGTCGCGCCGGGGAAGCCGTTCTCGCCGGCCCGCCCAAGGCGCGGGGCGCGCCGCGGCCCNGCCCCCAGGCCCGTGCGGGGGACCCGCGGCAGGGCGGCGGTGGCGGGGCGGTCGCCCTTGGGGCTCGCGGCGGGCTCTCCCCCTGCGGGTGCTTCTTTCTATTCGCCCCTCNGCCNCTCCCGGNTCGCCCTTCGNCTCGCCCCCGTCCGCCCCGTNCGCCCCCTGTTCNCCCCCGACTCGNCCCGGGCGTCTGCCGGAGCGCCCCTTTCCGGCGGCGGGTGCTACTTGGTGCTGGGCGGGCCCAGGATGTTGTTGCTGATCACCAGGCGCTGGATNTCGCTGGTGCCCTCGTAGATGGTGAACACCCGGGCGTCGCGGTAGTGGCGCTCCATGGGGTAGTCGCGGCAGTAGCCGTAGCCGCCGTGGATCTGGATGGCCTGGGCCGCCACCCGGTTGACCATCTCGCTGGCGAACAGCTTGGCCATGGAGGCCTCGCGGGTGTAGCGCTTGCCCTGGTCCTTGAGGGAAGCGGCGTTGAGGCAGAGCAGGCGGCTGGCCTCGATCTCCACCGCCATGTCCGCCACCTTCCAGCGCAGGGCCTGGAAGTCGGCGATGGGTCGGCCGAAGGCCTGGCGCTGGTGCATGTAGGCCACGGCCTCGTCCAGGCAGGCCTGGGCCACGCCCACCGACTGGGCGGCGATGCCGATGCGGCCGCAGTCCAGAGCGGTCATGGCGATCTTGAAGCCCTCGCCCGGCTTGCCCAGCAGGTTCTCGGCCGGTATGCGGCAGTCTTCGAAGATGAGCTGCACCGTGTCCGAGGCCTTGAGTCCCAGCTTCTCCTCCTCCTTGCCGATGATGAGGCCCTCGGTGCCCTGGGGGATCAAAAAGGCGCTGATGCCGCGGTGGCGCTTGCTCTTGTCGGTGACCGCGGTGGCGATGATGAGCCCGGCGTTCTTGCCCGTGGTGATGAACTGCTTGGTGCCGTTGAGCACCCAGTGGTCGCCGTCGCGCACCGCGGTCATGCGCTGGCTGGCCGGGTCGCTGCCCGCGTGGGGCTCGGTGAGGGCGAAGGCACCGATGCAGCGGCCGGAGCACATCTCGGGCAGCCACTTCTGCTTCTGCTGCTCGCTGCCGAAGTTGACCAGGCTCTCGCAGCAGATGCTGTTGTGCACGCTCATCACCACCGCGGTGGAGGCGCAGGCATAGGCGATCTCGGTCAGGGCCAGCACGTAGCTCACCGTGTCCACCCCGGCGCCGCCATATTGCTCGGGCACCATCATGCCCATGAAGCCCAGCTCGCCCATCTGGTTGAGGATGTCACGGGGAAACTGGCCGGTACGGTCGCGCTCCGCCGCGCCGGGCATGACCACCTCGCGGGCGAAGTCGCGGGCCATGGCCTGGATCATCTTCTGCTCTTCGGTGAGCACGAAGGGCATGGGGCTTACCTCCCTTCTCGCCCCGCCGGCGGCGTCTCAGGGGGTGTAGAGCACCACCAGGATCTCGCAGGGTTCGTCGCCCAGGTTGCGCAGGGTGTGCACCAGGCTGGAGTTGAAGTGCAAGGAATCGCCGGCCTGGAGCACGTTGACGTTCTCTCCCACCTTCACCTCCACCTTGCCTCGGAGCACGTAGTGGAACTCCTCGCCCTCGTGTTGGTAGCCGGGGCCCTCCAGGTCGCTGGCCGGGTCGATGGTGACCAGGAAGCCCTTCAAGTGCTTGTGGCGGCTCTCGGGGGTGAGCACGCGGTAGGAGTAGTGGGCAGTGCGCTTGCGTACCGCCTCGGCCCGGCGCTCGCGGGCCTCCTCCTCGTCCTTCAAGAGCTCGCCGGAGTCCACCTCCAGGGCGCGGCTCAGGGAGAGCAGCACCGCCACCGGAGGGATCACCTCGTCGTTCTCGATGCGTTGCAGGTAGTCCACCGACTGGCCGGTCTCGTTGGCCAGGGTCTCCAGGCTGAGTTCGCGCTCGCGCCGCAGGCGGCGCAGGCGCTGGCCCAGGGAAAGACGTTTCACCTTGCGGGCCATGAAGTCACCTCCCACTTGGGGTTGTCGCCATCGCACATGTCACGGGACGGACACCGCCTCTAGGGGCTACGTCCCGGGATTTACAAGTCGCCACCCTCCAGCTCGGCCAGGACCTGTTCGCAGACCGAGTAGGGGTCGGCCTGGCCCTGGGCGATGCGTTCGGCCAGCTCCTCCAGGCGGCCGCTGGTCTCCAGGCGCTCCTCCAGCCGGGCCAGCAGCCGGCTCTTGACCAGGTCCACCAGCTCCATGCGGGCACGCTGGCGGCGGCGCCGGATCATGAGGCGGCCGCCGTCGGCGGCGAGCAGGCGCTGGTGATCGGCGATGGCCTCCACCAGCTGGTCCACCCCGCGGCCGTCGTGGGCGCAGGTGAGCACCACCGGGGGCCGCCATCCCGCCCAGCGCTCGCGGTCCAGCTCCATGTCCAGCATAGCCTCCAGTTGGCGGGCGGCCGCGGCGGCGCCGGGACGGTCCATCTTGTTGACCACGAATATGTCACCCACCTCCAGTATACCCGCCTTTATGGCCTGTACGTCGTCGCCCAGGCCC
>MTPE01000080.1 GCA_002011835.1 Desulfarculaceae bacterium JdFR-95
AAGGAGAAGCCGCAGCAGGGTGAGGTTTTGGCGGTGGGTCCGGGCAAGGTGTTGGACTCTGGCACCAAGCTGGAGATGACCGTGAAGGTGGGAGACCGGGTGTTGTTCGGCAAGTATGCGGGCAGCGAGGTGAAGATCGACGGCGAGGAAGTGCTGATCATGCGTGAGGACGACATCCTGGGGATCATCGAGAAGTAGGTGGGTTTTTGTTGNAATNGAGCAACCGGACGGCACCTGAGAGTCTAGGTTAGGAGGGTANAGAGTCATGGCCAAGGAGCTGAAGTACGACGTCAAGGCCCGCGAGGCCATGTTGCGTGGTGTGGACACGCTGGCCAACGCGGTGAAGGTGACCCTGGGTCCCAAGGGGCGCAACGTGATCATCGAGAAGACCTGGGGTTCTCCCACCATCACCAAGGACGGGGTGACGGTGGCCAAGGAGATCGAGCTGGAGGACAAGTTTGAGAACATGGGGGCCCAGATGGTGAAGGAGGTGGCCTCCAAGACNTCNGACGTGGCTGGTGACGGCACCACCACGGCCACGGTGTTGGCGCAGTGCATCTACCGCGAGGGTTCCAAGCTGGTGGCGGCGGGTCACAATCCCATGGCCATCAAGCGTGGTATCGACAAGGCGGTGGACGCGGCGGTGGAGGCGCTGCGCAAGTTGTCCAAGTCCACCAAGGATCAGAAGGAGATNGCCCAGGTNGGCACCATCAGTGCGAACAACGATCCCACCATTGGCAACATCATTGCCGAGGCCATGAACAAGGTGGGCAAGGAGGGCGTGATCACGGTCGAGGAGGCCAAGGGCATGGAGACCACCCTGGACGTGGTGGAGGGCATGCAGTTCGACCGTGGTTATCTGTCGCCCTACTTTGTGACCGACCCGGAGAAGATGGAGGTCAACCTGGAGGACCCCTACATCCTGATTCACGAGAAGAAGATCAGCAGCATGAAGGACCTGCTGCCGATNNTGGAGCAGGTGGCCAAGAGCGGCAAGCCGCTGTTGATCGTGGCCGAGGANGTGGAGGGCGAGGCTTTGGCCACGCTGGTGGTGAACAAGCTGCGTGGCACTCTGGCGGCCTGTGCGGTGAAGGCGCCTGGCTTTGGTGATCGGCGCAAGGCCATGCTGGAGGACATCGCCATTCTCACCGGTGGCACGGTGATCAGCGAGGATCTGGGTGTGAAGCTGGAGAACGCCACCCTCAACGACCTGGGCACGGCCAAGCGGGTGGTGGTGGACAAGGACAACACCACCATCGTGGACGGTGGTGGTTCGCGCAAGGCTCTTGAGGGTCGGGTGAAGACCATCCGGGCCCAGATCGAGGAGACCACCAGCGACTACGACCGTGAGAAGCTTCAGGAGCGTTTGGCCAAGCTGATCGGTGGTGTGGCGGTGATCAACGTGGGTGCGGCCACCGAGACGGAGATGAAGGAGAAGAAGGCGCGGGTGGAGGACGCGCTGAACGCCACCCGTGCGGCGGTGGAGGANGGCATCGTGCCCGGCGGTGGCGTGGCCCTGGTGCGCTGCATCGAGGCGGTGGAGAAGGCCCGGGACAAGATCAAGGGCGAGGAGAAGGCCGGTGCGGACATCGTGAAGCGGGCCCTGGAGGAGCCTCTGCGCCAGATCGCGGCCAACGCNGGNCAGGAGGGCTCCATCGTGGTGGAGAAGGTCAAGGCCATGAAGGGNGCCGAGGGCTACAACGCCGAGACCGACACCTACGAGGACCTGATGAAGGCCGGCGTNATCGACCCCACCAAGGTGGTGCGCTTCGCCCTGCAGAACGCCGCCTCCGTGGCCGGCCTGCTGCTCACCACCGAATGCATGGTGGCCGAAAAACCCAAGGAAGAAAAGAATACCCCCGGCGCCCCCGGTATGGGCGGCGGTATGGACTTCTAGCCGGTAAACTCTGGCACGGGGGGCTGTCCGTCCTGCGGGGGCGGACAGCCCTCTCGTAAGCTGAATCGCATCTTGGCACCACGAGGAAAGGGGGTCCGAGCATGAGAGGCTTGCCCATCCGAGCCACGGTGTTGTTGCTCTGTCTGGCCGTCCTGCTGGCCTGTCCCCTGGGGGCCGCAGCNGANAAGGGCAAGGAGAACAAACCGGCGCGCGCCTTCGTGGCGGCNTTGAAATACCCGGAGATCTGGGTGGCGCCGGGAGAGAAGGTCCGGGTGGACATCATGCTGCACAACAAGGGCCGCTCGGACGAGACCGTGCTGTTCAAGCTGAAGCAGGTGCCCCAGGGCTGGAAGGCCGACATCCGCAACTTCGGCACCGTGATCGGCGGCATGTTCCTCTCCGAGGACCGCGAGACCAGCGTGGAGCTGGTGGCCGAGCCCAAGGACAAGGNCCGCGTCAAGCCGGGTGACTACCGCTTCGTGGTGGAGGCCNGGAGCGCCGACGGCGCCATCCGCCACACCAGCACCCTGGTGGTGCACGTCAGCGCCAAGGAGAAGGCCTCGCGCGAGATCGAGCTGGAGACCTCCTACCCCGTGCTCAAGGGCCCCACCGACGCCCGCTTCGAGTTCTCCCTGGAGGTGCGCAACAACTCGGCCAAGGAGAAGCTGTTCAACCTCTCCGCCCAGGGGCCTCCGGGCTGGGACATCTCCTTCAAGCCGGCCTACGAGCAGAAGCAGATCTCCTCCCTGCACATCAAGGGTGACCAGTCCTCCTCCCTGTCGGTGGAGATCACCCCCGCGCGCGACGCGGGCATCGGCACCTATCCCATCAAGGTGAAGGTGAGCAGCGCCACCGCCAGCGCCGAGACCGAGCTCAAGGTGGTGCTCACCGGGACCTATCGCATCAAGGCCGGCACCCCCACGGGCCTGCTGTCGCTGTCCACCCAGGCGGGCCAGCCGGCCAACATCTCCTTCTACGTGCGCAACGACGGCTCCGCCCCNCAGCGCGAGATCACCTTCCTCAGCTTCAAGCCCGAGAACTGGAAGGTGGAGTTCAAGCCGGAGAAGATCGTGAACCTCAAGCCCGGGGCGCTGAAACAGGTGGAGATGACCATCACCCCCGCGGAGCGCGCCCTGGTGGGCGACTACTCCGTGGCGGTGACGGCCCAGGGCGAGAAGGCCCGCTCCAACCTGGAGTTCCGGGTCACGGTCAAGGCCTCGGCCGCCTGGGGCTGGATCGGGGTCGGCATCATCATCCTGGTCCTGGTGGGCCTGGGCGTGGTGTTCCGCAAGCTGGGTAGGCGCTAGCCATGGCCGCGGTCATCCAGACCCGAGACCTCACCAAGGCCTACAACGGCCAGGTGGTGGTGGACCGCCTCAACCTGGAGGTTGAAGAAGGCGAGATCTTCGGCTTCCTGGGGCCCAACGGCGCGGGCAAGACCACCACCCTGCTGATGCTCCTGGGCCTGACCGAGCCCACCGCGGGCACGGCCCGCGTGCTGGGCCACGACCCGGTGCGCGAGCCCTTGGCGGTCAAGCGCCAGGTGGGCTACCTGCCCGAGCACGTGGGCTTCTACAGCGACCTCACCGCGCGGGAGAACCTGGCCTACGTGGGCCGGCTCAACCAGATCCCCGAGGAGGAGCTGCCCCGCCGGGTGGAGGAGTGCCTGGAGGCGGTGGGCCTGGCCGCCGAGGCCGACAAGCTGGCCGGGGCCTACTCGCGCGGCATGCGCCAGCGCCTGGGCATCGCCGAGCTGCTGATCAAGCAGCCCAAGCTGGTCTTCCTGGACGAGCCCACCCTGGGACTGGACCCCGACGGCATCAACCGCATGCTGGAGATGATCGTCACCCTCAGCCGCGAGCGGGGCATGACCGTGGTGGTGTCCTCCCACCTGCTGCACCAGGTGCAGCGCATCTGCCAGCGGGTGGGCATCATGATGGGGGGCCGTCTGGTGGCGGTGGGCACCATCGAGGAGCTGGCCCGCCAGGCCGCGGGCGGCGACCACGAGCCCAGCCTGGAGGACATCTACATGCGCTACTTCCGGGAGGGGTAACACGCCATGTGGACCATATTCCGCAAGGAGCTGGCCGACCACTTCGGCTCCACCCGTTTCGTGATCATCCTCTGCCTCATCAGCATGGTGGCCCTGGTCACCGCCTACATGGTGGGGGCGAGCCTGCGGGAACAACTGGCNGGNAGCGCGGTGCCCACCTTCGTGTTCCTCATGCTGTTCACCGCCTCGGGGGGNCTGTTCTCCCTGGCCCAGTTCATCGCCTTCTTCGGACCCCTGATCGGCCTGGTGCTGGGCTTCGACGCCATCAACCGCGAGCGCAACTCCGGCACCCTGGCCAAGCTCTTGTCCCAGCCCATCTACCGTGACGCGGTGATCATCGGCAAGTTCCTGGCCGGCGCGGTCACCGTGGCCATCATGCTCACCGCCATCGTGCTGCTCATCACCGGCCTGGGGCTAGTGGTCCTGGGCGTGGTGCCCGGCGCCGAGGAGCTGGCCCGCCTGGCCCTCTACCTCATCGTCTCCATCTTCTACGTCTCCTTCTGGCTGGGCATCTCCATCCTGTTCTCCATCTGGTTCCGCTCCACCGCCTCCTCGGCCCTGGCCTCGGTGGCCCTGTGGATCTTCTTCGGCTTCTTCATCGCCTTCGGCGCCAGCCTCATCGCCGGGGCCATCGCGCCCATCGACAACCCCAACGACCCCCATCAGGTGGTGTTCAACGCCAAGGTGACCAAGGCGGTGAGCCTGGTCTCGCCGGTGGTGCTCTACGGCGACGCCACCGCCGCCATCCTGGACCCCTTCCGCAAGACCACCAGCAAGCTGGTGCTCATGGGGCGCCTGGAGAAGATCTCCATGGACCGCTTCCAGAACCCCCTGCCCCTGGACCAGTCCATCCTGGTGGTGGTGCCGTACCTGACCTCGCTGTTGGCGCTCACCTTCGTCTGCTTCGGGGTCTCATACCTCATCTTCATGCGCCAGGAGATACGCTCGGCCTAGGGCAAGTCCGCCAGGTGCCACGTCGGGGGCAGGTGCCAAGGCGCCTGCCCCCGCTTTGTGGGTGCGGCCCCATGTTTCGGCCCCCGCCCCCCC
>MTPE01000076.1 GCA_002011835.1 Desulfarculaceae bacterium JdFR-95
CCGCGGCCTGATTGGCTGCCCTCGGAGAAGTGGGCCTGGTCACGCATCCGCGAGGGCAAGCCGGCAAACTTCAACGAGGCGTTTAAACCCTTCCTCGACCCGAAGAAAAAAGAGGTTTGGGGCGTGAAGGCCGAGCGACAGCGCCGACTCCGCCCCGCCTTCCTGCGCGACATCCTGCTGCACTCGCCCTGGAAGGACGCCGTGCCGCCGGGGAAAATCGAGATTGTTGGAGCATTGATATCGAAATACACCGGTGATGAAGAGTTCAAATTATGCTACGCAGAAATATCGCCCACTATAATATTTTCTGATTGTCGTATCGAAGACGAAATGGATTTTACAAACACTAATTTTGGTCACGATCTTGAGCTACACAACTCGTATGTCTTTGGCAATATATCATTATCCGGTGAAATCAAAGGAAGATTATTCATCAATGAAAGCCAGTTTTGTAATATCATCTTAAATGGAGTCCATATTAGAGATGAAACCAGAATAGAAAACACTACAATTTATTCTTCACTAGAAATGCAGGGCCTTGTTTCAGCCCAGACTGTCTCTCTCCGGGGCAGTAGATGCAAAAAAGCGAGCCTAAATCATATCTTCACAAAGTTTTTATGCATTGAAGGATTACGCACAGAGGAACTAAATTTAGAATATACGACTATAAAAGAGCTGAGATTTGGTGACTACAATAATGGCAAAGAATGGTTGTTAACAATTATCGAAGAAAGTATTATTCTGAACGGTTTTAGCTATGACCATGCCAGCAAAGCCAAACGAAACCATAAAGGCCGCCTTAATTATATTCATATTGCTAGCATCCCCACCAATGAGATTCTCGACATATTAGGGCGACAACATTCTTTCTCGCCCCAGCCCTACCGGCAGTTGGCCCGGGTGCTGCGCCGCGCCGGTGCACCAGACAAGGCCAACCAGGTNCTCTACGCCTGCCGGGAACGAGAGCGCAAGGAAAAGTCCACTCCATTCGGACGAAAGATATGGTTGGGGCTGTTAAAATGGATCATTGGCTACGGCCTGGGCTGGCGGCCAATACAAGCGGCGTTCTGGGCGCTGTTGGTCCTGGGTATAGGAGTGTTCATACCTTGGCTTCTCTACAAGTTTGACCTGAACCCACTGTGGGACCAACACTCTCTCTGGTGGTGGGCGGCCTTCAGCCTGGACAACCTCATACCCTTCGTGAGTATCGACGACGCGCTCAACATCTCCCAGATCCATGGCTGCTACGGGCTGTACGCCTACTTCCTCGTGCACCAGCTATTGGGCGCACTGCTCATCTTCTTCGTAGTGCTGGGGGTGACCGGCCTGGCCGACCGCGACCGCGACCAGTAGGGCCGACTGCCTACCCCAACAACATACTGTTTTCCCTGGTGTTTTCGCGCAAAACCCGCCACCGGGGCAAGGCGATTTTTTGCTTGCCTACTGCCCCTGCCTTTGGCTATACTACCCCCATCCAATAACATATTTTGTTAAGGTATTACACGCAGCGTTATTTTCATGGCCCGCAAACGCCTCCACTTCGTCCGCTCCCTGGCCCGCGGCCTGGCCGTGCTACAGGCCTTCTCCGCCGAACGACCCCTCATGACCCTCACCGAGCTGGCACGCGCCACGGGCATGAACCTGCCCGCCACCCAGCGCTTCACCGACACCCTGGTCCAGCTCGGCTACCTCAAGCGCGACGAACACAAGCGCTACTACCTGGGACCCAAGGTGGTCTCCCTGGGCCTGTCCTTCCTGGACGGCTCCCAACTGCGCAAGCTGGCCGCGCGCCAGCTCCACGACTTCGGACGCCGCCACGACAAGACCGTCAACCTGGCCGTGCTGGACGGACACCACATCATCTTCCTCTACCGCCACGAGTCGCAGCGCTTCCTCAAGTTCGACCTCCAGCCCGGCTCCAAGCTGCCCGCACATTGCACCGCCCAGGGCAAGGTGCTCCTGGCCGCCCTGCCCGACAGCGAGCTGCGCCAGCGCCTGGAAGAGATGCCCCTGGAGCGCTTCACCAGCCACACCCTCACCACCCCCCAGGCGGTGTGGGACGATCTCATGCAGACCCGCCAGCGCGGATACGCCATCGCCGACCGCGAGCTGTCCCTGGACCTATACTCCCTGGGCGCGCCCCTGCTGGACGCCCGCGGCCGGGTGATCGCCGCCATAAACCTCTCCCTGCGGGCCGAGGAGACCTCCCCCGCCTACCGCGACCAGATGACCCGCGCCTTCCTGGACCTGGGGGCCGAGGTCTCCGCCTCCCTGGGCTACCAGGGCCAATACCCCCGCATCCCCGTGGCCGAGGCGGAGGAAGGACTGCCGTGAACCTGGGCTACCTCCTGAGCAACACCGCCGCCCGCCTGCCCCACCACACCGCGGTGATCGCCGAGGAAGGACGATTCACCTACGCCCAACTGGAGGAGCGCTCCCGCCGCCTGGCCGGCGCCCTGCTGGCCGCGGGCCTGAAGCCGCCAGAGCGCGTGGCGCTTCTGTTCTACAACTCCGCCCGCATGGTGGAGGCATACTTCGCCGTGGTGCGCGCCGGACTGGTGGCCACGCCGGTCAACTTCCGCCTGGTGGGCCGCGAGATGCTCTACATCCTCAACCACTCCGGCTCCGCCGCCCTGCTCTACGGAGCCGAGTTCGAGGAGACGGTGGCCGAGATCCAAGACCGCCTGGAGACGGTACGCCTGCTGGCCACCCCCGGCGGGGGCAGACACACCGGCGCCCGGGACTACGAGGACCTGCTGGCCTCCGGCCCCGGCGAGGCCACCCTGCCCCCCCACGACGAGAACCACCCCTGCCAGATCATGTACACCTCCGGTACCACCGGCCGGCCCAAAGGCGCGGTGATCTCCCACGGCAACGTGCTCTGGAACCTGGTCAACACCATCTACGGCCGCGAGGACCGCGCCGGACAGCGCTCCATCATCGTGGGCCCCCTCTACCACACCGCCGCCCTCAACAACCACCTCACCATCCAGGTGGCCCTGGGCGGCACCTGCATCCTGATCAAGAAGTTCGAGCCCGAGCTGCTGCTGCAGACCATCCAGCGCGAGCAGGCCACCACCATCTCCGGCTCTCCCGCCATGTACAACCTGCTCATGCAACACCCCCGCGCCCACACCTACGACACCCGCAGCATCACCAAGTGCACCTCCGGCGCGGACAAGCTGGCCATGGACACCAAGCGCCGCCTCATGCGCTTCTTCCCCAACATCCACGGCGTCTACGACGTCTACGGCTGTACCGAGGCCTCACCCTGCATCACCATCCTGGGCGCGGCCGACTCCCTGCGCAAGGACGGCTCCGTGGGCCTGGCCCTGCCCTTCCTCCAGGCCCGGGTGGTGGACGACCAGGGCCGGCCCCTGCCCCCCGGCGAGGTGGGCGAGCTGGTCTGCCGCGGACCTAACGTGATGCAGGGCTACCACCAAGACCCCCAGGCCACCCGCCAGGCCATCCGCCAGGGCTGGCTCTACACCGGCGACCTGGCCCGGATGGACGAAGAGGGCTTCTTCTACATCGTGGACCGCAAGAAGGACATGATCCTCAGCGGCGGAGAGAACATCTACCCCCGCGAGGTGGAAGAGGTGCTCTACAGCCACCCCGAGATCGTCGAGGCCGCGGTGGTGGGCCTGCCCGACCCCACCTGGGGCGAGCGCGTGGCCGCCTTCGTGGTCACCAAGCCCCACAGCCGGCTCACGGCCGAGGACATCGTGGCCTTCTGCAAGAAACACCTGGCCGGCTACAAGAAGCCCCGCCAAGTGGTCTTCCTGCCCGAGCTGCCCCGCAACGCCTCGGGCAAGGTGCTCAAGCGCGAGCTGCGCCAAAGGTGGGGCCAGACAAACGCCACCACACCCCCCGGCTCCCCCGGGGAGGCCCAACCGTAATCCAAAGCAAGGGAGGACTCTGAGATGCGAGGCAATGCAAGACTCAAGACGGCCCTGGCCGCGATCCTGTGCGCGTGCCTGGTCCTGGCCCTGGCCCTGCCCGCCGCGGCGGAAAAGCGCCTGTCCATCGGCACCGCCAGCACCGGCGGATCCTGGTATCCCCTGGGCGGCGGCGTGGCCAACATGATCAACAAATACATCCCCGGCTACTACGCCTCGGCCCACCCCTCCGGCGCATCCATCGAAAACATCCGCGCCGTGATGAAAGGCCGCGACGCCCTGGCTCTGTCCATGCCCGACGCCGCCTACTACGCCTACGTGGGCAAGGGCCCCTTCCAGGGCAAACCCCAAAAGGGCCTGCGCTGCCTGTTCTCCACCTACCCCGTGGACATCCAGATCTACGTCCTGGCCGACTCGCCCATCAAGAAGATCTCCGACATCAAGGGCAAGAACCTGAAGGTGGCCGTGGGCGCCCCGGGCAGCGGCACGGAAAAGATGGCCCAGTACGTGCTCAAGGCCTACGGTATCACCTATGACGACATCGACGAACAGTTCCTCAGCGCCACCGAGACCACCGCGGCCATGAAGGACGGCAACATCGACGTGGCTATCGTCACCCTGGGCACCCCCGCCCCCACCCTCATGGACCTCTGCAGCCAGCGCAAGATCCGCTTCCTGGACATCGAACCCGAGGTGGCCAAGAAGATCAACAAGGACTTCCCCGCCTACTTCCCCCGTACCATCCCCGCCGGCACCTACAAGGGCATGACCAAGCCCCACCACACCCTGGCCTGGATGGGACTGTTCATCGTCAACCAGAACATGCCCGAGAAACTGGCCTACGACATCCTCAAGGCCGTATTCGACCACAAGGCCGAGCTGGACAAGATCCACGCCAAGTTCAAGCTCATCACGGTGCAAAACGCGGTCAAGGGTGTGTCCATCCCCATGCATCCGGGCGCAGTCAAGTTCTTCAAGGAACGCGGTGTACTCAAATAGACCCGGAGAAAGACACCGTTGCGTAGCCTCGGCCCCCAGCCCCGATCCGGCCTGCTCGCCCGCCTGGGCCGAGCAGGCCGGATCGGCCCCGCCCTCTGG
>MTPE01000439.1 GCA_002011835.1 Desulfarculaceae bacterium JdFR-95
GGTGGGGACGCGGGCGTGGAGGCCCGCGTCCCGGAGTGTACTCCTAGCCGCCCAGGAGGGTGAGCGCCAGCATGGGCAGGCTGTTGGCCTGGGCCAGCATGGCGGTAGCCGCCTGGGCCAGGATGTTGTTGCGGGTGAACTCGGTCATCTCCGTGGCCACGTCCACGTCGGAGATACGGGACTCGGCCGCCTGCAGGTTCTCGGCCTGGATCTGCAGGTTGGTGATGGTGTTCTCCAGCCGGTTCTGGATGGCACCCAGGTTGGCTCGGGCCTGGTCCTTCTTCTTGATGGCCTCGTCGATGCCGGACAGGGCGAGCTGGGCCTGGGTCTGGGTGAGGATGTCCTTGGCGTTCCAGTTGGTGAGGCCACTGCCGTTCTGGACCTGGGTCCATTCGTCACTCTCGTCCACCGTGGCGTAGGTGCTCTTGGCGGTGGAGGCGTTGATGTTGGTGGGCAGCACGGCGTAGTTCTTGAGCACCGTGGCCGAGGTTCCGGTGATGGCGCCGCCCACCACGCTGGGGGTACCGCCGGCGGTGGTGAGGGTGAAGATCTGGAGCTGGTACTTCTCTCCGCCCTGGACCATCTCCAGTTGCAGTTCGTACTCGTTGTTGGTCTCGTCGTAGTAGACGCTGGCCTCGATGGGGGTGTAGCCGCCGCCGCTGAGGTAGCTCTGGCCCACGGTGAAGTAGGTGGTCAGCGATGCGGTGTTGATGTTGTTGCCGTCGCTGCCGAACTCGTAAGCGTAGAGGGTCAGCGCCGAGGTGGAGCCGTTGGACACCGCGTAGACACCGATGGAGGCCGCGTAGGTGTTGAGCAGGTCGGCCACGGCGTTGGCCACGCTGGTACCGCTGATGGCCGCGCCGTTGCCCACGCCCACGGTGGCGGTCTTGTTGGTGTCGTCGTAGCTGATGGTGCCCGCGGTGGCGGTGGTGAAGCTGATCACCACGCCGTTGATGGTCAGGTTCTGGCCGGAGTAGTTGGCCGAGGACAAGGAGGCCAGGGTGAGGGTACCGGTGGCCGCGCGTCCCTTGTTGATGCGGTCGACGATGTCCTGGATGCTGTCGCGGCTGGCGTCCACGGTGACGTAGCCGAATACGGTCCAGGAGGCGCNCGCGGGGCTCTCGGCGTTGAAGTTCTCGGTGTAGCGGATACCGAACAGGCCGTCGGTGCTGCTGGCCGAGTTCTTGAGCACCGCGGTGGCCGAGGAGGCGTTGAGGCTGGTGGTGCGCAGCACGTCGTTGGGGTCGCTGTTGCCCACCTGCAGGCCGGTGGACTCCGTGGCCCGCATGTCCTCGATCTTGATGAAGTAGTAGTCCTCCGAGGCGTTGTTGCCGGTGCCGAAGTGGATCTTCATGCCCGAGCCGGCGTGCTCGGTGGCCAGGCTGCCGTCCAACAGCTTGACGCCGTTGAAGTCGGTGGCATTGGCGATACGGTCGATCTCCGCCGCCATGGCCTGGAACTCGGAGTTCATGATCTCACGCTGAGCCGTGGTGTAGGTGCCGGTGGCCGCCTGCTCGGCCAGCTCCTTCATACGGATCAGCTTCTCGTCGATGACGCTCATGGCGCCCTCGGCGGTCTGGATCAGGCTGATGGCGTCCGAGGCGTTGCGGATGCCCTGGTTGAGCACCGCGATGTCCGAACGCATCAGCTCGCGAATGGCCAGACCGGCCGCGTCGTCCGCCGCCGAGTTCACCCGCAGGCCCGAGGACAGGCGGGTGACCGACTTGCCCAGACGATTGTAGGCCGCGGTCAACATACGTGCCGCGGTCATGGCCATGAGGTTGTGGTTGACAACAAGGCTCATGGAAAACCCCTCCTTGGTGGCGTCGCGCCAATGCCCTTTGGCGCGAAAGTGCCAGTGATGTGAATAAGATGTGGTTCCCTTGCCTCTAGCGGGCTCTACCCGTTCCCGGGCGCGGGGATCGTCATCCCCACGGAGCGCTCATCCATCTGATCGGCAAGGGGGAGGGGTTTCTTGAACCAAGAGGAGAAAAAACTGGCGCAGGAGGCCCCCGGGCCCGGCCGTGATGAACCCCCGCGACCGGGCCCGGGGACTTTTGGCCGCCTACTAGGCTCCGCCCAGGAGAGTCAGGGCCAGTTGTGGCAGGCTGTTGGCCTGGGCCAACATGGCCGTGGCCGCCTGCGCCAGGATCTGGTTGCGCATGAACTCCGTCATCTCCCAGGCCACGTCCACGTCACTGATGCGAGACTCGGCCGCCTGCAGGTTCTCGGCCTGGATCTGCAGGTTGGTGATGGTGTTGGCCAGGCGGTTGGCGAAGGCACCCAGCTCGGCGCGGCGGATGTCCTTGCGGTTGATGGCCGCGTCCAGCTGGGCCAGGGCCTTCTGGGCCGCGCTCTGGGTGCGGATGTCCCGGCCGTCCCAGTCGGTGTTGCCGGAGCCGTTCTGGGCCTCGGTCCACTCTGCGTCCTGGTCGGTGCTGGCATAGTTGTTCACCGTGTTGGTGCCGCTGTAGTTGGTGGTCAGGGTGCCCAGGTAGCCCAGCGAACCGCCCAGGGTGGTGCCGTTGATCACCGAACCGCCGCCGCTCAGGCTGGTGAGGGTGAAGATGCGGATCTGGTGCGACTCCCCGCCCACGTCCATGGAGATCTCCAGCTCGTACTCCTGGTTGGTCTCGTCCCACCAGGCCTCGGCCGTGAGCACCTTGGTGCCGCCTCCGGTGAGATGGGATCCGCTCAGGGTCAGCGCGGTGGTGCCGGTGACCATGGTGATGTCGTTGCCGTCCTCACCGAACTCCACCGAATAGAAATGCACCGTGGAACCCTGCACCGCCGCGAACACCCCGGCAGAGGCGAAATTGGCGTTGAAGATGGCCGCGAACTGCANGGCGATGGAGGTGGTGGTGGACAGCAAGGTGGTGCCNCCGGTGGTGGCCAGACCCACCCTGTGCGAAGTCAGACTCTGGTCATAGGTGTTGGAGGTGGCCGTGGTGAAGGTATAGACNTGACCGTTGATGGTCACCGACTCGCCGATCAGCCCGTTACTGGTGGCGTTGGCGAAGCTGATGGTGCCGTGGGCCTGGGAGCCCTTGTTGATGTCGTCCACCAGGCTGCTGATGGTGTCCTTGGTGGGGTTGATGGACACGTAGCCGTAGTGCTGCCAGACTGGGTTGTTGCTGGAGTCCAGGGTCAGGCTGTACTGGATGCCGAACACGCCGGTGGTGGTGCTGGCGGTGCTGCTCAGGTAGCTGGTGGCGCTGGTGGCGTTGAGGGCGGTGGTGCGCCACACTTCACGCGGGTCGCTGTTACCCACGCGCAGGCCGGTGGCCGCGGTGGCCCGCATGTCGCCCATGTCGATGAAGTAGTAGTCTTCGGCCGCGCTGTTGCCGGTGCCGAAGTGGATCTTCATGCCCGAGCCATCGTGGAAGGTGTGCAGGGTGCCGTCCAGGAGCTTGACCCCGTTGAACTCAGTGGCGTTGGCGATGCGGTCGATCTCCGCCGCCATGGCCTGGTACTCCGAATCCATGATCTCGCGCTGGGCGGTGGTGTAGGTGCCGGTGGCCGCCTGTTCGGCCAGCTCCTTCATCCGCACCAGCTTCTCGTCGATCACGTTCATGGCCCCTTCGGCGGTCTGGATCATGCTGATGGCGTCGGAGGCGTTGCGGATGCCCTGGTTGATCACCTTGATGTCGGCGCGCATCAGCTCGCGGATGGCCAGACCGGCCGCGTCGTCCGCCGCCGAGTTCACCCGCAAACCCGAGGACAGGCGCTCGGTGGACTTGGCCAGGCGACTGTAGGTGTTGGACAAGTGCCTGGCCGCGTTCATGGCCATTAGGTTGTGGTTGACTACCAGACTCATGGGAACCCTCCTTGGTCCTTGAGGAGCGCCAAGATCCTTTTGGCGCTTTGCCCTGGGGAAGCGTCTTAACCCTTGCCCCTGGAGGCTCACCCGGTGCCAGTGGCCTCTGGTTTCATGGGTCTTATCGGCAGCGCGAAATTTTGGTTAAGCACTTTTTGCCTTCTCAGGAAAATTTTTTTGCCCTCGGCACAGGCCCCAAAAACCAGCCGCCATCCCGACCGCAACCAGGATGGCGGCTCTTTTCGCAGGGTATCAGGATAACTGCCAGAAAAAACTAACTATAAGACACTGGCGGCCTCGAAGGAGACCTCGGTGTCGCGGGCCCAGTCGTCCCACAGGAAGTCCTCGGCCCGGCCCTCGGCCACCAGGCGGAAGGCCAAGCGCACCTGGTGCTCGTAGAACTCGCAGAAGGCCCCGGGTCGGTCCAGGCCGCCCCGCATCTGCAGGGCCTCGGCCGGACAGGGCGCGCCGCAGAAGTGGCGGATGGCGCAGCGCCGGCAGGGGGTGATGTCCTCCACCTTGCGCCCGGTGACCTTCTGGAAGGGCTCGCTCTGCAGCACCTGGTCGATGGGGTCCTGGAACAGGTTGCCCCCGCAGAAGGCGGGCAGGCCGATGAACTCGCTGCAGGGATACATGCCTCCGTCCGGCCCCAGGGCGAAGAACACCCGCCCCCCGCCGCAGGGCGAGATGTCGCACATCAGGCGCCGCGCCGCCGGCGCCAGGATGGCCACCAGCACGTTGGCGAAGTTGGCCACCACCAGCTTGCGCCCGCTGTGGCGGAACAGCCGCTGGCTGTGCTCCAGGGCCTCGCGGAAGGCCGCGAACAGCTCTCCGTCCTCCGGCCTCAAGGGGCGGGAGGGCGGCTGGGTGCAGCGCAGGGGGTTGAGCAGGGCCACCGGCACCTCATAGCCGTGCAACAGCTCCACCAGTGCGGGCAGCCCGGCCAGATTCTCCCGCGTGAGGGTGCAGATCACGCTCAGGTTGGCGTAGCCCCGCAGGTGTTCCAGGGCGGCCAGGGTCTGCTCCCACACCCCTTCGCCGCCCCAGGTGCGCCGCGTGCGCCGGGCCATCTCGGCTTGCGGCGCGTCCAGCGACAGCCCCACCCCCACCCCCTGCCGGCGCAGGAAGCGGGCCGCCTCTGCGTCCAGGCGGGTGGCGTTGGTCTGCACTCCGAACT
>MTPE01000436.1 GCA_002011835.1 Desulfarculaceae bacterium JdFR-95
CCTGCGTACGGTCTTCCTGCTCCTGCACCTGGTCCACCCCGCCCTGTTGGCCCTGGTCTTTCCCCGCGCCCTGGCCTATTTTGCCTTTCTGGCCCTCTACACCCTGCCGGCGGCCCTGGTGGTGGAGCGGGTGGCAGACCGGGAGCGGCAGCAGAACCTGGCCGCCCTGCTGGTGGCCCTGGGGGTGACGGCCGCGGCCTGCTTCCCCCTGCCGCTCAGACCCCTCCTGGCCCTGGCGCCCCTGTTCATGCTCAAGCTGGTCCTGGGTTTTGCCGTGCGGCGGCCGGACTTCGGCGACAGCGCGTCGGTGGGCGAAGGGGGAGCCTCGTCTTGACACCCGGCTGCGCCTGGGCTAAGCAGGCGCCAGACGGCCACCGATCGGGAAGGGACGACACACACCTCATGGTCCATGCCCTGCTCAAGCCCCTGGTCGAGTTCGCGGAGCTGGTCAAGTTCAGCCACACCATCTTTTTGTTTCCTTTTGCCTGTGCTGCGGTGGTGCTGGCCGGGGAGCGGGCGCGGCTGGAGGGGTGGGTGCTGTGGTGGACCCTGGTGGCCCTGGTGGCGGCGCGCAGCGCGGCCATGGTGATGAACCGCATCGCCGACCGAAAGCTGGACGCCCTGAACCCCCGCACTGCGGGACGGCCCCTGGTCACCGGCCGGGTGAGTCTGGGCCGGGCCTGGGTGTGGCTGGTGGGCTGGTCGCTGGTGTTCCTGCTGGCCGCGGGGATGCTCAACCGCCTGTGTCTGTATCTGGCGCCCGTGGCCCTGGCCTGGGTGCTGGCCTACAGCTACACCAAGCGCTTCACCGCCCTGTGTCACCTGTGGCTGGGGGTGGCCACGGCCTTGGCCCCGGTGGGGGCCTGGTGCGCGGTGACCGGCTCCTGGGAGCCGCGGGTGGTGGTGTTGGGGGTGGCGGTGGCCCTGTGGGTGGCCGGCTTCGACGTGATCTACGCCTGCCAGGACATAGCCTTCGACCGCGCCCAGGGCCTGCATTCCCTGCCTGCGCGTCTGGGGTTGGGCCGGGCCCTGTGGCTGAGCCGGCTGATGCACGCCGCGGCCCTGGCCGGCTTCTGGGCCCTGGCCCCCTTGTTCGGGTTGGGGGAGCTGTATCGGGGAGGCGTGGTGGTGCTGGGGGTGGTCCTGGCCGTGGAGCAGGTGTTGGTGGCCTGGCGCCGGGCGAACATACCCCTGGCCTTCTTCACCCTCAATGGGGTAGTCTCGATCCTGTTTTTTGCCCTGGTGCTGGCCGACCGCTTGCGGGAGGGCTGGGCGTGAGTCAACTGGAGCGGGACCTGCGCTATCTGGGCGTGTTGGACAAGGCGGTGCAGATCGCCGAGGAGCTGGGCCCGCAGGCGGCGGTGCGCTACGTGCGCAGCTCCTACCGCCTGCTTTCCAAGGTCTATCACCCCGACCTGCACCAGACCAACCGCCGCGCGGCCGAGGAGGGGCAGAGGAGGCTCAATGCCGTGAAGGAGCGCCTGGACCAGACCAGTGACGAGGAGCTGGCCCGCTTCCTGGGCGGCCAGGCCCGCCCCGCCACCGGCCACCCCCGGGTGTTGGTGGTGGAGGACGAGGACGGCCTGCGCGAGAACCTGGCCGACCTACTCAGCCTGGAGGGCTACCACGTGCGCACCGCCCCCAACGGGGTGGAGGGCCTGCGCCTGCACTTGGCCTTCCGGCCCGAGCTGGTCATCACCGACGTGGTCATGCCCATCATGGACGGGGTGGAGATGGTGCGCCAGCTCCGCCGCCGCGACCCCCAACTCAAGGCCCTGTTCATCAGCGGCTTCTTCGGCACCCGCTCCATCCGCGACGAGCTGATGGACGAGATCCGCCGCTTCGGCTACCCAATGCTCTCCAAGCCCTTCCGTCCCTCCCAGTTGTTCGAGCTGGTGCGCCAGGCCCTGGTGCTGTGAGGCTCAGCCGGATTTGGTCCCCACGAGGACATGGTCTTTCCCCGGCCCCCGGGGCCACGGTCGGTCCTTCAGGGNCGAAACGAGAATCTTTCCTGTAATTTTGCGGACTTGCCGCCAAGCTACTTTTTTGTTAGTTTAGNANAAGAATCTCTACAACCTGGCTAGGTTGCGGCACGGAGCGGCCCGAGCAGCAGTCAGCAAACGGAGGGGATCTTTGGCGCGGTGGTGACGCCGAATGACCCTCGGTCCGCGGCAACGTGCCTCTCACCCCTGTGGCGGAGACCACGGTGAGACTCTTCCTCCTGGGCAGGGGGGCAGTGGGGGGAGGGTAGACCTACTTTGGTCTCCGCNGGGCCTCTCACAATACAATCCTTTACATTTCANAGGCTTGTACCTTGTCGCCAAGGCGGGTTNCCCTGGTGCCGGCCTTGGCGCTGCCTTTTGGGGGGCCAAGGTCCCACCGGGCCGGTCGCCTGGGGGCGAGGTACGGCCAAGGAGGGAGCCAAGATGTTTGCCAGGATGCGATTGGGAACCAAATTGTTGATCGCCTTTCTGGCCGTGGGCATCGTGCCGTTTGCTGCCGTGGGCCTCTACAGCCTGTGGTCCTCCTCTCAAGCCTTGTCGACGCAGGCCTATCGCCAGTTGGAGAGCGTGCGGGAGATCAAGAAGACCCTGATCCTGAAGTTCTTTGCCGAACGCCGCGGCGACATGGGAGTCTTGGTGGACACGGTCTCGGCCATGACCCACCAGGCCTTCCAGAAGTTGGCCGTGGTGCAGCAGCTCAAGAAGGACGCCCTGGAGCGGCTGTTCGCCAAGATGGCCAGGGACGTGGAGGTGCTGGCCAAGAGCGAGAGGGTGCTCAACCTGTACCGCGAGATGGAACGCTACGGCGAGGAGAGCGGCACCCGACCGGAAGGGCCCTTTGACGTGACCTCGCAGAAGTACAAAGAGATATATCGTCGCTACCTTCCCTTTTTCCAGCAATGCGTCGAGGGCTACGGCTACTACGATTTCTTTCTCATCGGCGCGGGGCATGGCCACGTGATGTTCACCGTGGCCCGGGAGAGCGACCTGGGGGCCAACCTGGTTCATGGCGAGCTCAAGGACCAAGGTCTGGCCCGCCTGTGGCGCAAGGTGGTGCAGAGCGGCAAGCCGGCGGTGGAGGTCTTCTCCGCCTACTCCCCCAGCCAGGGGCAACAGGCGGCCTTCATGGGCGCGCCGGTGCGCGACCATCAGGGCAGGCTGGTGGCGGTGGCGGCCCTGCAGATTCCCACCGAACCCATCCGCCACATCGTGGAGGAGCGCCAGGGCCTGGGCCAGACCGGTGAGTCCTATCTGATCGCAAAGGTGAAGGGCCGTATCCTGCTTCGGTCCAACCTGAAGACCATGGGCGGAGGTAGGTTCGTGATCGGCCACGACCTCACCGATCAGGCCCCGGAGTACGTGAAGAAGGCCCTGGACGGCCACAGTGGCGACGGTATCTTCCTGGACGCGGCCCAGGAGCCCAACTTCGTGGCCTACACCCCCTGGACATCCCTGGGCTACACTGGGCCCTGGTGAGCAAGGTCTCCACCGAGGAGGTCTTGGCCACCAAGCTGCCCGGTGAGGACCAGGACTTCTTCGCCAAGTACATCGCCAAGTACGGTTACTATGACCTGTTCCTGATCGCGCCCAACGGCTTTTGTTTCTACACCGTGGCCCGCGAGCCCGACTATCACACCAACCTGGTCAACGGCAAGTACGCCTCCACCAACCTGGGGGCCCTGGTGCGGCGGGTGATTCGGACCCGGCGCTTCGGCCTGGCCGACTTCGCCCCCTATGCCCCCTCCAAGGGCGAGCCGGCCTGTTTCATGGCCCAGCCCGTGATCCAGAAGGGCAAGCTGGCCCTGGTGGTGGCCCTGCAGATCTCCCTGAAGGCCGTCAACGCGGTCATGCAACAGCGGGCGGGGCTGGGCCAGACCGGCGAGACCTACCTGGTGGGGCCGGACAAGCTGATGCGCTCGGACTCTTACCAGGATCCCAAGCACCACTCGGTCAAGGCCTCGTTCGCCGATCCCGCCCGGGGCAAGGTGGACACCGAGGCGGTGCGCCAGGCCCTGGCCGGCCGCAGCGGGGAGAAGGTGATCATCGACTACCACGGCAACCCGGTGTTGTCGNCCTACACTCCGGTATCGGTGGGCGACGGCGTGACCTGGGCGCTGGTGGCCGAGATAGACCAGGCCGAGGCCTTCGCCCCGATCTATAGACTGCGTTGGGTGATGCTGTTCATCGGCGTGGCCGGCATCCTGGCCATCGTGGCGGTGGCCCTGCTCATGGGCCGGGCCATCGGCCGACCCATCTCGCGGGCGGTGGAGGGCCTCACCGCCGGCGCCAACCAGGTGGCCGCCGCGGCGGAACAGGTCTCTTCCGCCAGCCAGTCCCTGGCCCAGGGCGCGAGCCAACAGGCCGCCAGCCTGGAGGAGACCAGCTCCTCCATGGAACAGATGGCCTCCATGACCCGCCAGAACGCAGACAACGCCCAGATGGCCGCCAGCTCCCGCACCGAGGCCTTCAAGGCCCTGCAAGAGGCCAACCAGCTCATGGAACAGACCGCGGCTGCCATGGCCGAGATCAAGAGCGCCGGCGAGGAGACCTCGCGCATCATCAAGACCATCGACGAGATCGCCTTCCAGACCAACCTCTTGGCCCTCAACGCCGCGGTGGAGGCCGCCCGGGCGGGCGAGGCCGGCGCCGGCTTCGCCGTGGTGGCCGACGAGGTGCGCAATCTGGCCATCCGCGCAGCCGAGGCGGCCAAGAATACCGCCGAGCTGATCGAAGGCTCGGTGAACAACATCAACCGCGGCGCCGATCTGGTGGAGCGGACCCGCCAGGCCTTTGCCACCGCCCGCGAACACAACCACAGGGTGGGCGAGCTGGTGGACGAGATCGCCGCCGCCACCAGCGAGCAGGCCCAGGGCATCGACCAGATCAACCGCGCCGTGGCCGAGATGGACAAGGTGACCCAACAGGTGGCCGCCAGCGCCGAGGAGAGCGCCAGCGCCTCCGAAGAACTCAGCGCCCAGGCCGAGACCATGC
>MTPE01000437.1 GCA_002011835.1 Desulfarculaceae bacterium JdFR-95
CCGACGGCCGGCCACCTTGCCGCGGCGAGCCGCCTCTTCCCGGTCCAGGGTTTCGCGGTCGCCCCCGCCCATGGCGGCGGCTCGTTCCAGGGCTATCTCCAGGGTGGACTTGATCTCGGCCATGTGGGCAACGCCTCCCCTCGTGGGCTGAGATGTGTGCTTGGCCCCCCACGGAAAGAATCATACCGCCTAGGCCGGCCCCTGGCCAGGGCCAGGGTGCGGGTCACGCCAAAGGGCGGAAGCCAATACAGCTTCCGCCCCTGCACCAACCACGGCTGAGTTGTCCTGCGTTCTCCAAGGAAGGCACCCCTCCGGCCGCCGGCCAGGCCCCAGGGGCTCACTCGCCCAGGCTCCCACGGCAGGCTGGCCATGCTGCACCCCGCCGCGGCCGCGATACTCCAGATGCCTTCGGCTCTACCACGGGGCCACACCGCGGCACAGAGGACAAATCCGCCGCAATGTGATCCTAGCCCGCATGGCTTGCGAACGCCCAAGTGAGTGCGGCAACGCAAACCATCGCCACAAGCAGGAACATTACTGCCTTTCTTCATTCCCCCCGCTTTTTTGCTTCGTTGCTATTTGACCTCTTTCCATATGCCGCTTGAAAGGAGACGCCACCGCCGACCGCTCTTGTCCTTGTAGGTCTTACCAACCACGAGCGCAGTTTTTGCCTTCCCGCGGCTCCCATCTACTGGCACCAGCGATGCGAGGTCCGGCCCGTAGTCGCCGTCCACCGGCACCAACGACTCAAGATTAGGGCCATCTTTGACCGGTCTTAGCTTGGCCAGCTCCTTAGGCGGAAGAGTGAAGATTTCCCCCTCGGCTTTTTTTGCTTTTCTGACGATGATTTTTGCGTTGGGGTCAATATGAAGTGGTACAAATTTCAGGGTGTTATCCATCTTTTCCAACACCCAAACACGACCGGTTTGGGTGTCAAGCAGATACTTCTTGCCGTCGGCCAGCATGCCGAAAACATACCGACCGGTAGGTGTGCCCAGAACATAGACTTGCTTCAGGGTTTGGCTGGCAAGGACCAAGCCCAAATCAGACGCCAAGGCCGGGGTGGCTACCAGCAGGGCCACGGCAACCAGCAGCACAGCCAACTTCTTCATCTCCCCCCTCCTTGTTTCTTCCAGGTCCGGCAAGACCAGACTTACCTTGCCGATCACGACGAGGCCGCCTTCGCCCCCGCGCTATCGCAAAAGGACGAGAGACGGCCCCATTGTTCACCGATATTTTTTTGTTCTGCGCCCCGGCTGCTTAAGCCCCCTCCACCCCCCGGCTGGCTCCGGTCACGACTGAGTACATTCCCCCGAACCGACTAATACTCGGCGGGGAGCTTGTCGAGCTGGGCCTTGGTGAAGACGGGGCCGTCCTTGCAGACGTATTCGGGGCCCACGTTGCAGCGGCCGCAGATACCGATACCGCACTTCATGCGGTTTTCCAGGCTCATCACGATCTGCTCCGGTTTCCAGCCCAGCTTGTCGAAGACGGGCTGGGTGAAGCGGATCATGATGGGGGGACCGCAGATGAGGGCGATGGCGTTGTCCGGGCTGGGTGCGACCTGTTCGCAGATGGTGGGCACGAAGCCGACCAGGCCGTCCCAGCCTTCCACTTCGCGGTCGATGGTGATGTGGCAGTCCACGTCGTCGCGTTTCTGCCACTGGCGCCACTGGTCTTCGTAGAGGAGCAGGCCGGGGGTACGGGCGCCGTAGATGAAGGTGATCTTGCCGTAGCGGTCGCGGTGGGCGGGGTCGAGGAGCCAGACCATGGTGGCGCGCAGGGTGGTCACGGCGAAGCCGCCGGCCACGATGACGATGTTCTTGCCCTCCATTTCCTTGAGGGGGTAGGAGTTGCCCAGGGGCCCGCGCACGCCCATCACGTCACCTTCCTTCATGTTGTGGAGTTTGGTGGTGACGTGGCCCACCTTGTTGACCGTGAACAGGAGGGTGTCGCCCTCGGTGGGGCTGGAGGCGATACCNATGGGCACCTCGCCNTAGCCGGAGACGCTGAGTTCGGCGAACTGGCCGGGGGTGTATTGGAAGGCCTTGGCGTCCTCGGGGTTGATGAAGTCGAGCCANAAGGACTTGAGCTGTTTGTCCTCNGTCTCCACCAAGGTCTTGGTTATGCGAACCGGATAGGGAAGGTAGGGATTCCTCATGTCGTCACCCTGGGTTCCCGGCCGCCGGGGGGCGGGTCCGGGGTTGGCCAAAGGGGCCGGTTTCACGGCCCGCTTACTGGTTCATGGCGTTGACCACCTCGCGCACGTCGATATTGACCGGGCAGAGCTGGATGCAGCGCCCGCAACCCACACAGCCGATCTCACCGCCGCGTTTGGCGGGAATGTACTTGAACTTGTGCATGAANCGCTGGCGCACGCGCTCTTTCTTNGTGGGGCGGGGGTTGTGTCCGCTGCCGTGCTGGGTGAACAGCCAGCTCATGCACCAGTCCCAGTTGCGCACCCGNCGTCCGTAGTCGCCCTGGGTCTCGTCCTGGATGTCGAAGCAGTGGCAGGTGGGGCAGCAGAAGGTGCAGGTGCCGCAGTTGATGCAGGACTCGTGCACCCGGTCCCACACCGGCAGTTCGAACAGCTCCAGGACCTCGCGGGCCAGGATGTTGTCCATGCTCACCCCGCCGGCGATGGCGGCCTCGGCCTGGGCCTTGAGCTCCTGGGCCTTCAGGGTTTGCTCGGCGCTGGCCTCGGGCAGGTCGTCGGCCAAGCCGGCGGCACGGTCGGAGAGGGTCTTGACCAGCATCCCCTCGCCCAGGTCCACCAGGAGCATATCCAGCCCCTCTTCATGGTGGGGCCCGCAGTTCACGCTGGTGCAGAAGCAGGTGGGGCAGGGGTGGTTGCAGGCCAGGCCGATGAGCAGGGTCTTGTCGCGCTTGTCCCGCCAGTAGACGTCGTTGGTCATGTCGTCCTGGACGAAGATCTGGTCCAGGACGGCGAAGGCCTTGGCGTCGCAGGGCCGGATGCCCAGCAGAGCGCGCTGCTCGGCCAGCTCCGGCTCGGGCTGCATGATCATGCCCTGGGGGTCGGCGGGGTCGTTCTTGAAGTGCATCATGCACTCGGTCTGGGGGAAGAAGAAGTCTTTGGGGCTCAAGTCGGTGTTGGTGAAGTCCCAGAGGATGTTTTCGGGGTCGTCCACCTGGGCCCAGAGGGTGCGCTCGCCCTGTCGGGCGGGGGCGTAGAGGCTACGACCGTCCCGCAGCTTGGCGACGAAGGCGGCGAGCTGGTCTTTGGCGAGGAACTTGTCGGCCATGGTTTGCGCCACCTCCCTATTTGATGAAGTCCTGCGGGTCGTCCGGCCGGTACACGCTCATGGGGGGAGTGGACTCCAGGTCCATCCCCGGGGTGTAGCCGTACATGGCGCGGATGTCCTTTTCGATCTTGCTGGTGAGCCGACGCACCTTTATGCCCACGGGGCAGGCGCTCTCGCAGGCGCCGCAGTCGGTGCAGCGGCCGGCACAGTGGAAGGCCCGCAGCAGGTGATAGGTGAGCACGTCGGCCTCGTCCTGGGTCTTGCCGCACCACTGGGGCATGGTCTCGTCCACGAAGCAGACGTGGCAGTAGCACAGGGGACAGGCGTCACGGCAGGCGTAGCAGCGGATGCAGGCCTGGTAGTTGTCCACGAAGGCGGCCCAGCGCGCCTCGGGGTCCAGCTTCTCCCAGGGTGCGGCCACGGCGTCGATGTCGCCGCCGTGGGTGGGGGGGCCTTCTTCGCCGATGAGCTCGTCGACGATGACCGGGTTGCGCTGCTGGCAGGTGTAGCAGTTGTCGCGCAGCACGGTGTGGCGGGGGATGCGCTCCTCGAAGCCGGGGCCGGAGACCACCAGCTCCTCGCCCTCTTCGTTGACCGCGGTGATGAGCTTGTCCGCGCCCACCGTGGCCTGCACCTTGCGCCGGTCCACCATGCCCGGGCTGGGCACGCCGATGACGAAGACCTGCTCGCGGGTGATCTGGTTCTCCTTGATCAGGCCCACGATGCTGCGGGAGACGCAGCCCTGGGCCACCACGGCCACCTTGCCCGCCTCGCCGAACTGGCGGCGGATGAGGTAGTTGGCCAGGTTGTTGCAGCAGAAGCTGGTCCAGGTGAGCTGGGCGGCCTCTTCTGGGGTGTAGGCGAAGAAGGGCCGTTCGCGCATGGGCACGCTGCCCTGGCGGTAGCCGATCACGCAGTCCACCTGGCCCTGGGACAGCAGCCTGGCCGCCACCTCACGAATCTTCTCGGCTATGGCTTTGTTGTCCATCAGGCCACCTTCCGAATGTTCTTGATCAGGTGCTTGGCCGGACCCAGGGCGGCCACCTTCTCACACACCTCGGTGGCGGTCTTCTGGAACTTCTCGGCCTCGGCCGAGGAGATCCAGGAGAAGTGCAGCCGGTCGGGCTCGATGCCAACGTACTCCAACAGGTTCTTCAGGACGGCGAACCGCCGTCGGGCGAACATGTTGCCAGCTATATAGTGGCAGTCGCCCGGGTGTCACCCGCTGACCCAGACGCCGTCCACCCCCTTGCGGAAGGCCTGCAGGATGAACTTGGGGCTCATGCGTCCGGTGCAGGGGATGCGGATGGTCTGGATCAGGGGCGGATACTGCAGGCGGCTGACGCCGGCCAGGTCCGCCGCGCCGTAGGAGCACCAGTTGCACAGGAAGGCCGCGATGCGCGGCCGCCACTCGCTGTTCTCTGCCATGGGATCACACCCGCTCGTGTTGTGGTCTTGGTCCCCGGGCGCCCCTGTCCCTGCCGGTCAGGGACGCCCCCTTCGCTATCTCCGTAAGCTCCGCCGTGTCCTCATCGGCCTCGCCCGGCCCCGGACACGTCGGCGGTGCTTGTTTCTTCCTTCGCATCTACCAGCCGGCTCCGCCGGTGTGCCTGTCCTTCTGCTTTTCCAACGGCCCGGCCAGTTTTCACCCGGCGGCCCCTTTCACCGGCCGCCCGCCGCTTGTCTCCCTCGCCGCCTTTCGCCGCTCCCCCTTCGCCACTCCCCCTTCG
>MTPE01000155.1 GCA_002011835.1 Desulfarculaceae bacterium JdFR-95
TCCTCCAGGCGCACGAAGGCCATGCGCTCGCCCCGCTTGGTGAGCTTCTCCTTGACCTCGGTGGGCAGCCCGGCCAGGCGCACGGTCATGCCATCGCTGGCCGCCTGCAGGGTGACGGTGTCCACGCTGGACAGGCGCTTGATGTCCTCGGCGTAGGAGGCCAGGGGATGGCCGGAGATGTAGAAGCCCAGGGCCTCCTTCTCGTAGGCCAACTGGTCGGCCTCGGACCAGGGGGGCACCTGGGGCAGGGGGGGCGTGGCGGTGGGGCCGCTGGTGGAGAAGGCCTCGAACATGCTGATCTGGCCTTCGGCGCGGTCGCGGCCCACCTTCTGGCCGTGTTCCATGGCCTCGTCCAGCACCGCGTAGAGCTGGGCGCGGTGGCCGCCGCAGGAGTCGAAGGCACCGCACTTGATCAGGCTCTCGATCACCCGCCGGTTCACCTTGCGCAGGTCCACCCGCTCGCAGAAGTCGAACAGGTCGCGGAAGGGGCCGCCCTCCTCCCGTGCGGCCAGGATGGACTCCACCGCGCCCTCGCCCACGTTCTTCACCGCGGCCAGGCCGAAGCGGATGGCCTCGCCGGCCACGGTGAAGTCGCGCTGCGACTGGTTGATGTCCGGGGGCAGGACCTTCAGCCCCCGCTCGCGGCACTCGCTGATGTGCAGCATCACCTTGTCGGAGTTGCTCATCTCGCTGGTGAGCACCGCGGCCATGAACTCCAGGGGGTAGTGGGCCTTGAGATAGGCAGTCTGGTAGGCGATCAGGCCGTAGGCGGCGGAGTGGCTCTTGTTGAAGCCGTAGCCGGCGAACTTGGCCATGAGGTCGAAGATCTCGGCCGCCTTGTCCGGGTCGATGCCGTTGGCCACCGCGCCCTGCATGAAGCGCTCGCGCTGCTGCTCCATGACCTCGGGGATCTTCTTGCCCATGGCCCGGCGCAGGATGTCGCCCTCGCCCAGGGAGTAGCCGGCCAGCACGCGGGCGATCTCCTGCACCTGCTCCTGATAGACGATCACCCCGTAGGTCTCCTTGAGCACCGGCTCCAACTGCGGCAGAGGGTAGACCACCTCGCGCCGGCCGTGCTTGCGGGCCACGAAGTCGTCCACCATGCCCGACTCCAGGGGCCCGGGCCGGTAGAGGGCCACCAGGGCGATCACGTCCTCGAAGCACTCGGGCTTGAGCTTGGTGAGCAGCTCCTTCATGCCCGAGGACTCCAGCTGGAACACACCGGTGGTGTCGCCGCGGGACAGCAGGCAGTAGGTCTCCGGGTCGTCCAGGTCGATGTCGTCCAGGCTGAAGTCCGGGTCCCGGTTCTGCCGCACCAGGCGCACGGCCAGGTCCAGCACCGTGAGTGTGCGCAGGCCCAGGAAGTCGAACTTGATCAGCCCCACCTTCTCCACGCACTTCATGTCGTACTGGGTCACGGTTTCGCCGTGGGGCCCCTTGTACAGGGGCACCACCTCGTGCAGGGGCTGGTCGCCGATGACCACCCCTGCGGCGTGGGTGGAGGCGTGGCGGGGCAGGCCCTCCAGGGCGCGGGCGATCTCCACCAGCTCCGCCACCTGGGGGTCGGCCTCCATGCGCTCCTTGAGGCGGGGTTCCTTCTCCAGGGCCTTGTCCAGGGTGATGCCCAGCTCGGCCGGCACCAGCTTGGCCACCTGGTCCACCTCGTTGTAGGGCAGGCCCATGACCCGCCCCACGTCGCGGATCACCGCCCGGGCCTGCATGGAGCCGAAGGTGATGATCTGGGCCACGTTGAGCCGGCCGTACTTCTCGCTCACGTACTCCAGCACCTCGCCCCGGCGCTCCATGCAGAAGTCCACGTCTATGTCGGGCATGGACTCGCGCTCCACGTTGAGGAAGCGCTCGAATATGAGCCCGTAGCGGATGGGGTCCAGGTCGGTGATGCGCAGGGAGTAGGCCACCAGGGAACCCGCCGCCGACCCCCGCCCGGGCCCCACGGGGATGCCCCGGTTCTTGGCCCAGTTGATGAAGTCGGCCACCACCAGGAAGTAGCCGGCGAAGCCCTTCTGCTCCAGGACCGACAGCTCGTAGTCCAGGCGCTGGCGGTAGAGCTCGGGGTCGGGCCGTTGGCCGCGGGACTCCAGCTCGGCCAGGCGGCGCTCCAGGCCCTGTTGGGCCAGCTTGCGCAGGCGCTCCTCGGCGGTCTCGCCGTTGTCCAGGGGGAAGGTGGGGAAGCGCAGGCGCCCCAGGGGCAGCTCGAACTGGCAGCGGCGGGCGATCTCCACCGTGTTGCTGATGGCCTCGGGCACGCTCTGGAACAGGGCGGCCATCTCCTCGCCGCTCTTGAAGTACAGCTCCGCGGGCAGGCGCATGCGCTCGGCGTCGGCCAGGGTCTTNCCGGTCTGGATGCACAGCAGGGCGTCGTGGGCCTGGTGATGCTCCTTNCGCAGGAAGTGGCAGTCGTTGGTGGCCACCAGGCCCAGGCCCAGCTCCGCGGCCAGCTCGATCAGGCCGGGGTTGACCTGCTGCTGCTCGGGTAGGCCGGCGTCCTGCAACTCCAGGAAGAAGTCCTCGCCGAAGATGGCGGCCAGCTCGCGGGCGGCCTCGCGGGCGCGGTCCATGCGTCCGGCCAGGACAAGAGCGGGCACTCGGCCGTGCAGGCAGGCGCTGAGGGCGATGAGCCCCTGGTGGTGTTCCTTCAGCAGCTCCAGGTCGATGCGGGGCTTGTAGTAGAAGCCCTCCAGGTAGCCGGCCGAGACCAGGCGCACCAGGTTCTGGTAGCCGGTGAGGTCCTTGCAGAGTAGGACCAGGTGGTGGGCCACGGGCTCGCCGGGGTGGGTCTGGTGGCGGCGGCGGTCGCCTGGGGCCACGTACACCTCGCAGCCGATGATGGGCTGCAGCCCGGCCTTGACCGCCTCCAGGTAGAAGTACACCGCGCCGAACATGTTGCCGTGGTCGGTGATGGCCACGGCCTCCATGTCCAGCTCGCGGGCGCGCTGCATCAGCTCGGGCAGGCGTATGGCGCCGTCCAGCAGGGAGTAGGCGGTGTGCAGGTGCAAGTGTACGAAGGGTGTGGCCATGGCCTCAGTTCAGGGGGGTGAGGCGGATGGGGTCTTCCAGGCCGGCGTGGGGGCAGCCTCCCCGCCGGCCGAACAAAAACAGTCCGGTCACCTCGCCGTCGTGCGGGTCCTTGTAGATGAGGTAGATGCGGTCGCCCGGGGCCAGGCGTAAGGCCCGCCGCAGCTCCCGGCGCATCTCCTCCACCAGGTCGTCCTGGTATTGGTAGAAGAAGGTGGCTAGGGCAGGGCCGCACTCGCGTGCACCCTGCCCTGCCAGCCAGCGGTACATGCCAGCCAGGTCTCCTCCCACGCTCAGGTCGAAGGCCAGCCAGACGCGATCACGCATGGCGTACTCCAAAGCAGTATTTCTCAATTTTATCAATAAACTCGCTCAGGCTGTCTTCGTCCAAACAATGCTTCACCCACACATAACAAGCCATTTCCCAAAGGTATCCTTCACTCACAGAAAAAATATCAGCAGCTTTCTTTGGCCAAACATGATGATCTTGATTAGACATTATTCTTTCAAGTTCAGCAGCAACAGACCGAGGAGCAAGGTCTAAGCGTTGCGCAAAAATATCAAGTGCACGCTCTTTGTCTTTTATATCTGAAAAAATCTGGCGCTCAGGGGCAAAAATCCCAGGCATTTTTACAAGATTTTCCAAACTTTGCCCATCAACATCATTATCACCATCCACAACACAAACATACTTAAAAGGCAACCTTTTTGCGCGAGCAATTTGCCTCAATATTTCGCTTGATCCTACATCCACACATTCCCAGGCCTGCTGTATTCCTCCACGCTTCAAAAGCGCATTTACGAGAGTTGAGGCTCGCTTATCCTCTGTTAAAATATAAAAATCTGGCACCTTTTTATCATCCATTTTTGTCAGCGCAAAAGAAGGTCATACCCCATACAAGACATCCACAGAATCTGCACCCCTCATCAAAAGAATCCGCGCCTCGCTAGGGAGTTCTTCTAATACAAATGGGCTGTGTGACGATAAAATAACTTGAACATATTTTTTCCGTGCAAGCCGGAGCAAAAAGTGGACTAACTTGCGCTGTGCTCTTGGATGCAGTGACGCTTCGATTTCATCTATCAGCAACAAGGCACCGGCAGGAATTTTCTCTAATGTATTAAGAAGGTCGAAAGTAGCATCTTCTCCTGCTCCTTGATGGAATTGGGAAATATCTTTATCTCGGATTTTAACAACACCTACCGGTTTCTGTGTTTTACCATATTGCCCAACAGCAAGCATAGCACCATCATATTCTCTTCCCATTATTTCCGAAAGGTCAGCAACAACATTAACACGTTCACTTCGGATCTCTTGTGCCGTTCTTTTTGCCAAAGCTGCGTATCCAGCTGTTGAGCTGAGAGGAAGAGTCCGCGAGATATCTTGCCAGACCACGTAGCGTTCTGGCTTTCTATCTTGTGGCTTAAACCGCCATTTTTTCTGACTTTTGTTTACCCTATATACAAAAGTATTTTCTCCCTCCTTTATCTCGAATTCAAGGTGTGCATTACTAACTATCTCCCATGCTGTATCAGGAAAAAACGAACTCGGATAATACGTATACTTTTTTCCCCTTGGATTATTGTACGCTGCCGCCGCTACCTGCAAAACAGTTGATTTTCCACTTCCATTTTCACCAGCGATAACGCAAACAGGAAATTTAAACTCTATTTTCTCTCCATTCCATCCTCGCAATCCCTCAATTTTTACCCAATTCAAAAACTTTGGCCATCCCTGTCTTATTAACTTCTCTCTAACCTTTTCTACTTCGTAATTCATATATCCTGCCCCCGTGTCAGATAATTATATTATCACTCCCATTCGATGGTGGCGGGGGGTTTGGAGCTGATGTCCAGCACCACCCGGTTCACCCCGTCCACTTCGTTAATTATACGGCTACTCATGCGNGCCAGCAGCTCGTGGGGCAGG
>MTPE01000368.1 GCA_002011835.1 Desulfarculaceae bacterium JdFR-95
CCCCCTTGCAGGGGGCATGGCCGCTTACGCGGCCATGGCCGCGGGCCAGGGCCGGGGCGCAGACGGGCCTCACGCGCCGCCGGCCAGGGCCAGGGCCCGGGCCACGTCCAGGCGCAGGCGCGGCAGCTCCGGCACCAGGCGGCAGGCCTGCCGGCTCAGCTCCTCCAGCTCGGCCTGCACCTGGGCCAGCTTCACCGTGGGGTAGCTCACTCCGGGCCGGAAGCGGGCGCGGTGGCAGGTACGGGCCTGGCCCTCCACCTCCACCGGCACGCCGTAGAGGCGGCAGGTGATGGGCCGCTCTGTATAGAGTAGGCAGCGCCCTTCGGCCAGCAGGGGGCAGGGCACCCGCGCCCGGCTGAGGACCTCCAGGCGTTGGGCGNCGGAGGCGGCCTGGGCCTGGGCCAGCACCTGGTCGTAGAGATGGGCGGCCTTCTCGGCCCGGCGCAGGGCCTCCCGTCGCTGGCGGCGGGGCAGGGCGGCAAAAGCGCGGGACAGGACATAGGCCTCCACCGGCGCCAGGTCGAACAGGGCGTGGCAGCAGTCGTCGCAGCCCAGGCGGCAGGCCACCTCCTGGGGATATTGGGCGGCCACGCGGGCGAAGGCNTGGTCGCAGCGCTGGCGCAGTTGGTTCAGGGCGGTCAAGACCGCTGTCATGTCCGGGNTAGTCTCGGGCATGCCCAATCATATAGTCCGGGGCGGGGTTACGCAAAGCCCTGGACCTTGACCTCGGGGCCGGAAGGCCTCATNTTATGGAACGAGGGGCGGGGGAAGGCTGCCCCTGTGATCAGGACAGAACCCAAGGAACAAGGAGAGAGCTCTCCATGTACCAGAGCTACGGACGACCGTATCCCGCAGCGCCCACGGTAGGCGAGCTGGAGCTGGTCAATGCCTTCATGCGCCGGGTGTACAACTGGATGGCCGGGGGCTTGGCCCTGAGCGCCCTGGCCGCCTGGCTCATGATCAGCTCGCCGGCGGTGTTCGGCCTGTTCTTCAACCTCTACACCGGCGCTCCCACCGTGCTCTATTGGGGGGTGCTGATCGCGGTGTTCGGGTTGGTGATCGGTTTGTCGGCGGGTATCCGCCGCATCCGGGTGGGCACCGCGGCGACCTTGTTCATCGTCTATGCGGTGTTGAACGGGATATTCCTGGCCCCCATCCTGCTCATCTACACCAGCGCCAGTGTGTTCAAGGCCTTTCTGATCACCGCGGGGACCTTCGGCATCACCAGCATCTGGGCCTCCACCACCAAGCGCGACCTGAGCGCGTGGGGTTCGTTCTTGTTCATGGGCCTGATCGGGCTGATCATCGCCTCGGTGGTGAACCTGTTCTTTGCCTCGCCCATGGTGGACTGGATCGTGAGCGTGGTGGGTGTGGGCCTGTTCGTGGGCTTGACCGCCTATGACACCCAGTTGTTGCGGGGCATGGTCTTGGAGGCGGCCAACGAGGTGACGGTCTCCAAGATGGCCATCTTCGGGGCCTTGAAGCTGTATCTGGACTTCCTGAACCTGTTCTTGATGCTTCTGCGCCTGTTCGGGGACCGGCGCTAGGAGTGGTGGTTCGCCCCGAACGGTATGATGGCAGGCCCTCGTGCCGCCGGCGAGGACGGCGGTATGGGGGCCTGCTGGTATCGAGGCCTCTGGAGGCCGGTTGACAGGGGGTAGGGGCGGCCATACAATACAAAGGCTTGTTGATCCGGCGACAAACCCTGTCTTATGAGGAGAATCCCATGATAGAGGTCCGCTTCCACGGCCGCGGGGGCCAAGGTGCGGTCACCTCGTGCGAGTTGATGGCCCAGGCGGCCATCGCCGAGGGACGCTATGCCCAGGCCTTTCCCTCCTTCGGCCCCGAGCGGCGCGGTGCGCCTTTGCAGGCTTTCCTGCGCATCTCCGATCATCCCATTCGCCTGCGCGAGAAGATCTATGAGCCCGACATCGTGGTGGTGTTGGACCCGGCCCTGTTGGCCAGCGGTGGGGTCAAGGAGGGGCTGAAGCCTGGGGGCACCCTGGTGGCCAACACCAGCAAGAGTGTGGCCGAGGTGCGCGGTGAGTGCGGCTTCGACGGCCGTACCGCAGTGGTGGACGCCACCCGCATCGCGGTGGAGGAGCTGGGGGTGCCCATCACCAACACCACCATGCTGGGGGCCCTGCTCAAGGCGGTGGGCTTGGTGAAGCTGGAGTCCCTCAAGGGGCCTCTGGAGACCCGCTTCGGTCCCCTGGGCGAGAAGAACTGGAAGGCCCTGCTGCGGGCCGAGAACGAGACCGTGATCGAGGAGTGATCCCCATGGCCGACGAAGGCATGCAATCTTGGAAGACCCTGGCTCTGGGCTGTGCCATGACCGAGCCGGGCAGTTCCAAGCGCTTCAACACCGGGGACTGGCGCAGCGGTCGCCGGCCGGTCACCGACCGCGAGAAGTGCATCAAGTGCGGCAAGTGCTACATCCTGTGCCCGGACATGTGCTACAGCCCGGACCCCGAGGCCGAAGGCTACTACCTCTGGGACAGCTTCTATTGCAAGGGCTGCGGGATCTGCATCCACGAGTGCCCCAAGGACGCCATCAGCTGGCAGGACGAGAAAGAGGAGGATACCCATGGCGCGGCGTGTGGGTCTTGAGGTCTCGCTGGCCTGCTCCGAGGCCGTGAAGTTGTGTAACGTGGATGTGGTGGCCGCCTATCCCATCACGCCCCAGACCCACATCGTGGAGCACCTCTCGGAGCTGGTGGCGGACGGACACCTGGACGCGGAATTCGTGCCGGTGGAGAGCGAGCACAGCGCCATGAGCGCCTGCATCGGCGCCTCCGCCGCTGGGGCGCGCACCTTCACCTCCACCGCCAGCCAGGGCCTGGCCCTGATGCACGAGATGCTGTTCATCGCCTCCGGTCTGCGCCTGCCCATCGTCATGGCGGTGGCCAACCGCTCCCTGTCCGCGCCCATCAGCATCTGGAACGACCACAGCGACATCATGGCCGAGCGCGACGTGGGCTGGATACAGGTCTTCGCCGAGAACGGCCAGGAGGTGCTGGACCTGACCATCCACGCCTACAAGGTGGCCGAGGACCCCCGGGTGCTCTTGCCGGTGGCGGTGAACCTGGACGGCTTCATCCTCACCCACGTGATCGAGCCCATCGAGATCCCCGACCAGGCAGAGGTGGACGCCTACCTGCCTCCCTACACTCCCCAGATGCGCCTGGACATCGCCAATCCGGTGTCCATGGGCATGGTGGGGGTGCCCGAGGTCTATACCGAGGCGCGCAAGGCCTGTCTGGTGGCCCTGGAAGGCTCCTATGAGGTGATCAAGGAGCACTGGGAGGGTTTCGCCCAGCACTTCGGCCGGCGCTACCAGCCCATCGAGACCTACCAGGCCGAGGGCGCCGAGACCCTGTTCGTAACCATGGGCTCGCTGGGCGAGACCTGCATGACCGCGGTGGACCAGATGCGCGAGCAAGGCCAGAGCGTGGGCCAGGTGCGTATCCGCCTGTGGCGGCCGTTCCCGGTGGACGACTTCGTGGAAGCGGTCAAGGGAGCCAAGCGCCTGGTGGTGATCGACCGCGCCCTGCAGCCCGGTTCGGCCTCCGGTCCGGTGGCCACCGAGCTCAAGGCCCTGCTCTACGACCGCGGCATAGAGATGTACGTGGCCAACTTCGTGGCCGGGCTCTCCGGCCGTGACGTCACCCGCGCCGACTTCGCCGCCATGGCCCAGCGTGTCGAGGCGGCCCAGGCCGCAGGTCAGCCCATGACCTGCGAGATGTGGGGGGTGAAGGAATGATGAACAACCTGGCGACCAAGGCCCTCGAGGGCTTCGAGAAGATAACCCCCAAGAAGATCCCCCTGGAGGAACCCTTTGCCAAGGGTCACCGCGCCTGCCAGGGTTGCGGCGAGGTGTTGGCCCTGCGCCTGGCGGCCAAGGCGGTGGGCAACAAGCTGATCGCGGTCAGCGCCACCGGGTGTATGGAGATCATCTCCAGCCCCTACCCCCAGACCGCCTGGGAGGTGCCCTGGATCCACGTGGCCTTCGAGAACGCCGCCGCGGTGGCCAGCGGTATCGCCGCCGGCCGCAAGGCCCTGATCCGAAAGGGGCGCATCCCCGACGACGGGGCCAAGGTGGTGGCCTTNGCCGGNGACGGCGGCACCGCCGACATNGGGTTGCAGGCCCTGTCCGGGGCCCTGGAGCGCGGCCACGACTTCACCTACATCTGCCTGGACAACGAGGCCTACATGAACACCGGCATCCAGCGCTCCAGCGCCACCCCCTACGGCGCCATGACCACCACCAGCCCGCCGGGCAAGCTCTCCAAGGGGCAGATGACCTGGAAGAAGAACATGCCCCTCATCGCCGCGGCCCACGGCATCCCCTACGTGGCCACGGCCAGCCCGGCCTGGCACATCGACCTCATGAACAAGGTCAAGAAGGCGGTCAGCATCCCCGGACCGGCCTACGTGCACATCTACGCCCCCTGCCCCACCGGCTGGCGCTGCGCCCCGGAGCTGTCCATCGAGACCGCTCGCCTGGTGGTGCAGACCCGTATCTTCCCCCTGTTCGAGGTGATCGACGGGCGTTTCGTGCTTACCCGCGACATCACCAAGCCCAAGCCGGTGGAGGAATACCTCAAGATCCAGCGCCGGTTCCGCCACTTGACCGAGGAGGACATCGCCTACATCCAGAAGCGGGTGGACCAGGATTGGGAGCGGCTGAAGGCCCTGGTGGCGGCCACCAATCCGCCGGAAGAGGCAGGGGAAGGCAATGGATAGGCGGTAATTTTATCGACAAAAACTATAAGAAGAGGTATGTATTTTTAGCTTGCGTTCTCAGAAAAATGGGATATACTCCTCTTGTGAAGTGATCAAGGCCCCCCAACCCTGCGCGCCGCCGCCTTTCGCCACGTTTGCGGGGGTGGCGGCGTGCAGGGGTTCTTTTTTGCCCCGCGCCCTGGCCTGGGCCGTCGGCCCAGGCCAGGGCGCGGGG
>MTPE01000218.1 GCA_002011835.1 Desulfarculaceae bacterium JdFR-95
GAGGGTGCCACCGGTTTTTTGGACACCAACTACGCGGGCAAGGTGGCCGCGGTGTTGGAGGGCCTGCAGCGGTACGACTTGGCCTTCCTGCACGTGGAGGCCCCGGACGAGGCCGGCCACACCGGGGAGCTGGAGCTGAAGCTCAAGGCGGTGGAGGACTTCGACGCCAAGGTGGTGGGGCCGCTGCTGGAGGGCCTGAGCGAGCTGGGGCCCTGCCGCGTGCTGTTGGTCACGGACCACTACACGCCCCTGGAGGTGCGCACCCACACCCGCGAGCCGGTGCCCTTCGTGATCTGGGACTCCGCCCAGTCCGGCCACGGGGGGGAGGCTTTCGACGAGGTTGCGGCCCAGGCCGCCTGCGGGGGCGAGGTGGTNCCGGCCCACGGGCTTCTGCCCCGGCTGGTGGAGGAGGGCTAGGTCCGGCGCCATGGCTCATCGGGTGGAGTTTCGGCCCCTGTTCGCGGACGCGGACCCCATGAACGTGGTGTACTATGGCCGCTACCTGCGGTTCTTCGAGCTGGGGCGCACCGAGCTGCTGCGGGCGGGGGGGCATTCCTACGCCGAGCTGGAGGCGGCGGGCTTTCACCTGCCCGCCACCGAGGTGTACGCCCGCTACCGCCGGCCGGCCCACTACGACGAGCTTTTGGTGGTGGAGACCGGGGTGGGCTGGGTGAAGCGGGCCTCGCTGCGCTTCGACTACCGCATCCTGCGCGGGGTGTCCGGGGGTGGCGAGGAGCTTCTGGTGGAGGGATACACGGTGCACGGCTGTGTGGACCGCAGCGGCAAGGTGGTGCCGTTGCCGGAGTGGGTGGTCAACATAGCGAAATCTCATGTCCAATCCGGCTCCGATACGGGCGGGGGCCGGTAGGGGCGGCCGGCGCCGAGGCCAATGTTCCCTTGCGCTGGCGCGGAAATAGGTGCAATATAGCCCAGATAGCGTGACAGTCCACCCCCGGCGGTGAGGGTTTTGACCGGGGAGTCAGGGAGGATACCAGTGGCCAAGAAGTACGTGTATTTCTTTGGGGACGGCAAGGCGGACGGCACCGCGGAGATGAAGGACCTTCTGGGGGGCAAGGGCGCCAACCTGGCCGAGATGACCAACCTGGGCATCCCGGTGCCGGCCGGTTTCACCATCACCACTGAGGTCTGCACCTATTACTACAAGAAGGGGGGCAAGTATCCTCCGGGGCTGAAACGCCAGGTGGAGCAGGCCATGAAGCGGGTGGAGAAGGTGATGGGAGCCCGCTTCGGCGACGCCAAGAACCCCTTGTTGGTGTCCTGCCGCTCCGGGGCGCGCATCTCCATGCCCGGCATGATGGACACCGTGCTCAACATCGGGCTCAACGACACCACGGTGCAGGGCCTGATCGAAAAGACCAACAACCCCCGGTTCGCCTACGACGCCTACCGCCGCTTCGTGAACATGTACGGCGACGTGGTGATGGGGGTGCGGCCGCGCAACGAGAAGGAGCACGACCCCTTCGAGGAGATCCTGGAGGCCAAGAAGAAGGCCCGGAAGGTGAAGCTGGACACCGAGCTCACCGCCGAGGACCTGAAGGAGCTGGTGGACGAGTTCAAGGCGCTTATCAAGCGGCGCCTGGGCCGGCCCTTCCCCGAGGACCCCATGGAGCAGTTGTGGGGGGCCATCGGGGCGGTGTTCAAGTCCTGGAACATCCCCCGGGCGGTGTCCTACCGCCAGATCCACGGCATCCCCGACGACTGGGGTACGGCGGTCAACGTGCAGGCCATGGTCTTCGGCAACATGGGTGAGGACTCGGCCACAGGCGTGGCCTTCACCCGCGACCCGGCCACGGGCGAGAACTACTTCTACGGCGAGTACCTCACCAACGCCCAGGGCGAGGACGTGGTGGCGGGCATCCGCACCCCCCAGCCCATCAACCGGGCCAAGAAGGTGCCCAAGGGGGTCAAGACGCTGGAAGACGAGATGCCCAAGCTCTACCAGCAGTTGGTGCGCATCCGCAACAAGCTGGAGAAGCACTACAANGAGATGCAGGACATCGAGTTCACCATCCAGCAGGGCAAGTTGTGGATGCTGCAGACCCGCACGGGCAAGCGCACCGCGGCCGCGGCGATCAAGATCGCGGTGGACATGGTGAAGGAGGGGCTGATCACCAAGGAAGAGGCGGTGATGCGGGTGGAGCCGGAGCAGATCGACCAGCTGCTGCACCCCACCCTGGACCCCAAGGCGGAGAAGAAGCTGTTGACCAAGGGTCTGCCCGCCAGTCCCGGGGCGGCGGTGGGCCAGGTGGTGTTCACCGCCGAGGAGGCCGAGGCCTGGGCGGCCAAGGGCAAGCGGGTGATCCTGGTGCGCATCGAGACCAGCCCCGACGACATCCGGGGCATGAACGCGGCCGAGGGCATCCTCACCAGCCGGGGCGGCATGACCAGCCACGCCGCGGTGGTGGCCCGGGGCATGGGCAAGTGCTGCGTGGCCGGCGCGGGCGAGGTGGTGGTGGACTACCGCCGCAATCGCTTCACCGTGGGCAAGACCGTGGTCAAGCAGGGCGACTGGATCAGCATGGACGGCACCAAGGGCGAGGTGTATCTGGGCCAGGTGCCCAAGGTGGAGCCGCGGCTCACCGGTGACTTCGCCACCTTCATGAAGTGGGTGGACGAGCTGCGCACCCTGGGCGTGCGCACCAACGCCGACACCCCGCACGACGCCGGCGTGGCCCGGGCCTTCGGGGCCGAGGGCATCGGCCTGTGCCGCACCGAGCACATGTTCTTCGAGGGCAAGCGCATCGACGCGGTGCGCGAGATGATCCTGGCCGACGACGAGGCCGGCCGCCGCAAGGCCCTGGCCAAGATCCTGCCCATGCAGCGCGACGACTTCGTGGGCATCTTCCGCGCCATGGCCGGCCTGCCCGTGACCATCCGCACCCTGGACCCGCCCCTGCACGAGTTCCTGCCCCACACCCAGAAGGAGATCCGCGAGCTGGCCAAGGAGATGGGGGTCAAGCCCAGCGTGCTGACCAAGAAGGTGGAGAGCCTGGCCGAGGCCAACCCCATGCTGGGCCACCGCGGCTGCCGTCTGGGCATCGCCTATCCCGAGATCACCGAGATGCAGGCCCGGGCCATCTTCGAGGCCGCCTGCATCGTGACCAAGGAGGGCAAGCGGGTCTATCCTGAGGTGATGATCCCCTTGGTGGGCACGGTGGAGGAATTGCGGCGCCAGAAGGAGATCGTGGTCAGGACCGCCGAGGAGGTGATGAAGTCTCAGGGGGTGAAGATCAAGTACCTGGTGGGCACCATGATCGAGCTGCCCCGGGCGGCGCTCACCGCCGACCAGATCGCCACCGAGGCCGAGTTCTTCTCCTTCGGCACCAACGACCTCACCCAGACCACCTTCGGCCTGTCGCGCGACGACGCGGGCAAGTTCCTGCCCATGTACGTGGAGCAGGGCATCCTGCCCTACGATCCCTTCGTGACCCTGGACGAGGAAGGCGTGGGCCAGTTGGTGGAGATGGGCGTGACCAAGGGCCGCCGCACCCGCCCGGACCTGAAGGTGGGCATCTGCGGCGAGCACGGCGGCGACCCCCAGAGCGTGGCCTTCTGCCATCGGGTGGGCCTCAACTACGTGAGCTGCTCGCCCTATCGGGTACCCATCGCCCGTCTGGCCGCGGCCCAGGCCGCCATCACCCAGGCCCGTGAGGCCAAGGCCGCCCGGGCCGCCGCGCGCAAGAAGAAGACCACCCGCAAGAGCCGCAAGAAGTGAACCCAGTGCTGTAAGGCCCGCGGCCGGCGCCCCCTGCCACCCCGGCAGAGGGCGCCGGCCGCGCAGACATCCGGCGGAGCGAGACATGATCCCCATCCGGCTGGCGGGCACGGGCTCCTACCTGCCCGAGAAGGTGCTCACCAACTACGACCTGGAGCAGAGCCTGGACACCACCCACGAGTGGATCGTCAAGCGCACCGGCATCGTGGAGCGGCGCATCGCCCGCGAGGACCAGGCCGCCAGTGACCTGGCCGCCGAGGCCAGCCGCAAGGCCCTGGAAGCGGCCGGTATCAGCGCCCGCGACCTGGACTACATCATCATGGCCACCATCACCCCGGACACCTGTTGCCCTTCCGCGGCCAACTGGCTGCAGGCCAGCCTGGACGCGCCCCAGGCGGTGTCCTTCGACGTGACCGCGGCCTGTTCCGGCTTCGTGTTCGTGTTGGACGTGGCGGCGCGCTATCTGGCCACCGGCGCGGAGCGGGTGCTGGTGGCGGCCAGCGAGGTGATGAGCCGGGTGCAGGACTGGACCGACCGCGCCAACTGCATCCTGTGGGGGGACGGGGCCGGGGCGGCGGTGCTCACCCGCGAGGAGGGCACCCCCCGCATCCTGGACATCTACCTGGGCACCGACGGCTCCCGGGGGCAGAACCTGNTGTTGCCCGGCGGGGGCTCCAAGACCACGCCCATCAGCCACCAGTCGGTGGACGAGAAGCGCCACACCCTGCGCATGATCGACGCCGCGGCCAGCGTGCGGGTGGCGGTGAAGCACTTCGCCGAGAGCGCGCTGACCGTGATCGAACGCAACGGTTTCCGCGTCTCGGACGTGGACCACTTCGTGCCCCACCAGGCCAACCTGCGCATGCTGCAGTCGCTGGCCAAGCGCCTGGAGGTGGACTTCGACCGCTTCGTGATCACGGTGGACCGCTACGGCAACATCTCCAGCGCCTCCTGCGCCATCGCCCTGGACGAGGCGATGCGCTCCGGGCGCATCAAGCCCGGTGATCTGGTGTGCATCACCGTGTTCGGGGGCGGGCTCACCTGGGGCGCGGCCCTGATCCAGTTCTAGAGGGCGGCGCGGATCCCGTCTCCCGGCAGGCGGGGCGGTGTTGGTGGTTGGTTTGGATGCGGCCCCGGCGCCGAGCCTTTTGGGCTCGGCGCCGG
>MTPE01000153.1 GCA_002011835.1 Desulfarculaceae bacterium JdFR-95
GACCGCCTGTTCCTCACCCACCCCTACAGCCAGATCCCCTGGCCCGCCGGCGGGGAGCCGGCCGCGGTGGAAGTCGTGCTCTACCTGCAGGCCGCGGCGGGAGGCAAGGTGGAGGCGGTGTCCTGGCGGGTGCGGGTGCGGCGCTTCCAGCCACAGGTACACTTACGCCTGCCGGTGCGCGGGAGCTGGTGGAACCTGGAGGGTCACGACGCCTTCAGCCACCACCGGCACCTGCCCGTGGAGGTGAACAGCAACTACTTCGCCTGCGACTTGGTGAAGGTGGACCGCAAACTGGCCCTGCACCGCGGGGACGGCACCCGCCTGGAGCATTACTACAGCTTCGGCCAGCCGGTGGTGGCCGCGGCGGAGGGGCTCGTGGTAAAGGTGGTGGACGGGCTGCCGGACAACCCGGTGGGCCGGTCGCTGCCCCTCTACGCCCAGGACCAGGAGGGCCGGCTGGCCGGGGGCAACCTGGTGATCCTGGAGCATGGCCCACGGCGCTACACCTACTACGCCCACCTCCAGCGGGGCAGCCTCCAGGTGCGGGAGGGGCAGCGGGTGCGCCGGGGTGGGCGGCTGGCCGCGGTGGGCAACTCGGGCAGCAACACCAGCGTGCCCCACCTGCACTGGCACCTGATGGACGCCCCGGCCACCGACTTCCGCCGCGCCCAGGGCCTGCCCGCGGTGTTGGAGGCATTCCGCCTGCGCCGGGGCCGGCAGTGGGTGGTGGTGCACGGGCGCTGTCTGCTGGCGGGCGAGGTGGTGCGGCCCCTGGAGGAGTGAGCGTGAAACACGTGCAGGAATATCGGGACCCGGAGCTGACCCGCAGCCTGGCCGCGGCCATAGGCCGGGCCAGCCGCAGGCCGGTACGCTTCATGGAGCTGTGCGGCACCCACACCATGGCCATCGCCCGCCACGGGCTGGTGGACATGCTGCCGCCCACGGTGGAGCTGGTCTCCGGGCCGGGCTGTCCGGTGTGTGTCACCGCCACCGAGGAGATAGACCGCGCGGTGAAGCTGGCCCGCCAGCCGGGGGTGGTGGTGGCCACCTTCGGCGACCTGATGCGGGTGCCGGGCAGCCACAGCTCCCTGGCCCGGGAACGGGCGGCCGGGGCCCAGGTCAAGGTGGTGTACTCCGCCCTGGACGCCCTGGAGCTGGCCATGGCCGACTCCTCCCGGGAAGTGGTCTTCCTGGGCATCGGCTTCGAGACCACCGCCCCCACCGTGGCCGCGGCCCTGGAGATGGCCAAGGCCAAGGGGGTGGAAAACTTCAGCGTGCTGGCCGCGCACAAGCTCNTGCCCCCGGCCATCGCGGCCCTGCTGGCGGGGCCGGAGCTGGGCCTGGACGGCTTCATCTGTCCCGGCCACGTCACCACCGTGATCGGCACCGATGCCTACCGGCCCGTGGCCGAGGAGCACGGCCTGGCCTGCGTGGTCTCCGGCTTCGAACCCGCCGACATCCTGGCCTCGCTGCTCATGCTGGTGCGGCAGGTGGAGGAGGGTAGACCGAGGGTGGAGATACAATACCGCCGCGCGGTGAGGCCCGAGGGCAACCGCCGGGCCCAACAGCTCATGGCCCGGGTGTTCCGGCCCGTGGACGCGGTGTGGCGCGGCCTGGGGGTCATCCCCGACAGCGGCCTGGAGCCGGCCCCGGACTACGCCGACTGGGACGCGCGGCGGCGCTTCGACCTGGAGGTGCCCCCCGCCCAGGACCCGCCCGGCTGCCGCTGCGGGGACGTGTTACGGGGCCTGTGCCGGCCGCCGGAGTGCAAGCTGTTCGCCCGCGCCTGCACCCCCACCAGCCCCGTGGGTCCCTGCATGGTCAGCCAGGAGGGCACCTGCGCCGCATACTACAAGTACCGCCGGAGCTGATCCGGGCGCGAGGAGGAAGCCGTGGGTAAGGACGACACCATTCTCTTGGACCACGGGGCCGGGGGCCGGGCCAGCCATGAGCTGTTGCAGCGGGTCTTCGCCCGCCACCTGGCCAACCCGGTGCTGGAGAGCCTGGACGACGCCGCGGTGGTGGAGGTGGAATCCGGGCGCCTGGCCATCTCCACCGACACCTTCGTGGTGGACCCCTTGTTCTTCCCCGGAGGGAACATCGGCTCCTTGGCGGTGCACGGCACGGTCAACGACCTGGCCTGCCGGGGAGCGCGGCCCCGCTGGCTCACCGCCGGCTTCGTGCTGGAGGAGGGCCTGCCCGTGGCGGTGCTGGAGGAGGTGGTGGCGGCCATGGCCGAGGCGGCCCGCGCCTGTGGGGTGCTGGTGGTGGCCGGCGACACCAAGGTGGTGGGCCGAGGCCAGGCCGACAAGCTGTTCATCAACACCGCCGGGGTGGGGGTGATCCCGCCGGGGGTGGAGCTGGGCGCACATCTGGCCCGGCCGGGGGACGCGGTGTTGGTCTCGGGCAGCATGGGCGACCACGGCGTGACCATCCTGGCCGCGCGCGAGGGCCTGGGCCTGGAGGTGCCCCTGGTCAGCGACTCGGCACCCCTGCACCAGATGGCCCAGGCCCTGATCCAGGCCTGCCCCGGCCTGCACGTGCTGCGCGACCCCACCCGCGGCGGCCTGGCCACCACCCTGAACGAGATCGCCGCCGCCAGCGGTGTGGCCATCGAGCTAACCGAGGCCGCCATCCCCGTACGGGAGGCCGTGGCCGGGGCCTGCGAGCTGTTGGGCCTGGACCCCCTATACCTGGCCAACGAGGGCAAGCTGATCGCCGTGGTGGTCCCAGAGGCGGCCGAGGCCGCCCTCCAGACCATGCGCGCCCACCCCGCCGGGGCCGAGGCCGCGGTCATCGGCCGGGTGGAGGAAGGCCCGGCAGGACGGGTGTGGATGAACACCGCGGTGGGCGGGCGACGCATCCTGGACATGCTGGCCGGCGAGCCCCTGCCCCGTATCTGCTGAAAGGCTCTTTTCCCCCCGACACCGGGTCTAAAGCTCAGGCCGCGGGAGGAGACCCCTCCCGCGGCCTGAGCCTGATAACGACCTTTGGCCTATTCAGGCAGGCGACAGTGCTCCGGGCCGCGCACCGAGACCACGGTGCAGGTGGCGCGGCGGATCACCTTCTCCGCGGTGGTGCCGAACAACACCCCGGCCAAGTTGGAGCGCCCCTTGGCCCCGATCACCACCATGTCGGCCTGCTCCTTCTCGATGGCCTTCAGCACCTGCTCGTAGGGCAGCCCCACCCGGAACACCAGGCGGGTGGGTACCTCGCCCACACGGGAGAGGTAGTCGCGCTGGAACTCGGGCTCGCGGTCGGCCCGCACGGTCTCCACGTAGTTATCCTTGCTCAGACCGAAGCCCTCGGCCCCCAGGGCGTTGAGCACCTCCAGGCCGCGGTCGTTGATCACGTTGAGGATGATCAGCTCCGCCCCCAGGGCCCGGGCCAGGGTCAGCGCGTGGGTGAAGGTGATCTCCGAATAGGCAGACAGGTCCAACGCAGCAATGATGCGCCTTATCTCCACACGGCACTCTTCCATGACACAGCTCCTTTCATGGTTCCCATTATACCGACCGCGCCCACAGAGGCGAACCCCAGGAACAGGGTAGGGATTGCGGGGGCAGACGGCGGGCCAAGCGGCTTTCCTGCGCACGTAAATCTGGTATGGTTTCTGGGTAGGAGAGGCGTGGCTCCCATCCACCTGTGATGCGGGGGGGTCGCCTTCCGAACCGTACCGGGTCTGCCCGGGCCGCGTGCGGTTGTGCCCGCTTGGTTCTTGGGAGACAGATAATGATCGGCATCTCGAAGCTTTACTGTGGGACCGTGGAGCCGTCCGACGCCCTGCGCTACGGCCGGCATTCCGGGCGCCTGCCCAGCCACTTGCTGCAGTTCTCCGCGGACAAGAAGCCGGTGGTGGTCTGGAACATGACCCGGGCCTGCAACCTGCGCTGCATCCACTGCTATGCCCACGCCAAGCCCGGCCCGGCCCCGGACGAGCTGACCACGGCCGAGGCCAAGGCCATGATCGACGACCTGGCCGACTTCGGCGCCCCGGTGATATTGTTCAGCGGCGGCGAGCCCCTGATGCGGCCGGACCTCACCGAACTGGCTCGGCATGCCGTGGCCCGGGGCATGCGGGCGGTGATCAGCACCAACGGCACCCTGATCACCAAGGACAAGGCCAAGGAACTCAAGGACATAGGGTTGTCCTACGTGGGGGTGAGCCTGGACGGGCTCCAACAGGTGCACGACCGCTTCCGCGGAGTGCCCGGCGCCTTCGACATGGCCATGACCGGCATCCGCAACTGCCAGGAGGCCGGCCTAAAGGTGGGCCTGCGCTTCACCATCTACAGCAAGAACGCCCAGGAAGTGCCCGGCATCTTCGACCTCCTGCAAAAAGAGGGCATCCCCCGCGTCTGCTTCTACCACCTGGTCTACGCCGGCCGGGGCAGCAGCCTCAAGGACGAAGACCTGGACCACGCCCAGACCCGGTGCCTCCTGGACCTGATCATGGACCGCACCCGAGAGATGTTCGCCCGCGGCCACTGCCCCGAGGTCCTCACCGTGGACAACCACGCCGACGGCCCCTACGTGTACCTGCGACTCCTGCGCGAAGACCCCCAACGCGCCGCCGAGGTGCTGGAGCTGCTGCAATGGAACCAAGGCAACAGCTCCGGCCGCGGAATCGGCTGCGTGAGCTGGGACGGCAGCGTCCACCCCGACCAGTTCTGGCGCCACCTAACCATCGACAACGTGCGCAACCGACCCTTCAGCCAGATCTGGACCGACACATCCCACCCCATCCTGGGCAAACTCAAGGACAAACGACCCCACCTCAAGGGCCGCTGCCGCCACTGCCGCTGGCTGGACATCTGCGGCGGCAACTTCCGCGTGCGCGCCGAGGCCGCCACCGGCGACCTCTGG
>MTPE01000179.1 GCA_002011835.1 Desulfarculaceae bacterium JdFR-95
CCTACTCTCCCTGCCCGTGGCCTGGCGCTGGTTGCGGGCGCGGCTGGGCCACCGCGGCCACCAGCACCACGACCACGCGGTCCCGCCGCAGGCCGCCCCTGGCCCCAGTTGCTCCACCGGCTCAACCTGAAAGTGCTCCTGAGGAGAGCCGGGCGCTCTCCCCCTCACAAACGAAGGCCCCCTCTGCTAGAGCGGGGCCTTACTCTGCATCTCAGCCTGATCCGAAGCGCGGTCTGATTAATGGTCTCCGTCCTCGTCGTCCGCAGACTTCTCGTCCTCACCTCCCCACTCCGCCTCCATCTCGGCCTCGCGGCGGGCCTTCTTGCGCTGGGCCGCGGCCACCAGGATGATGGAGACCTCGTAGAGCATGATGAGCGGCAGGGCCATGAGGATCTGGCTCACCACGTCCGGGGGTGTGAACACGGCCGCGGCGATGAACATCACCAGGATGGCGTACTTGCGCCAGCGACGCAGGCCCTGGGAAGTGACCACCCCCAGCCGCCCCAGGAACACCAGCACCAAGGGCATCTCGAACACCACCCCGAAAGCGAACAGCAAGGTGGCGGTGAAGGAGAGGTATTCGTTGAGCTTGAGCATGGGGGTGATCTCGGCGGTGGCGAAGCTCATGAAGAACTGGAAGGCATAGGGGAACACGATGGCGTAGCAGAACACCGCCCCGCACACGAACAGCACCGAGGAGATGATCACGAAGGGCCAGATCGCCCGCCGCTCGTGGCGGTAGAGTCCGGGGGAGACGAAGCGCCACAGTTGGTAGAAGATCACCGGCGAGGCCCCGATCACCCCCGCGAGGAAGGCCACCTTGAGGTAGGTGAAGAAGGCCTCCTGGGGCGCGGTGTAGATCAGCTTGGCGCCGGGAGGCATGGCCTTCTTGAGGGGGATGGTGAGGTAGCCGTAGAGGCGCTCCTTGAAGGCATAGGCCACGAAGAAGCCCACTCCCACGGCGATGGCCGCGCGCACCAAGCGCATGCGCAGCTCTTCCAGGTGCTCCAGGAAGGGCATGCGGCTGGCCGCCACCTCGTCCTCTTCTTCGTCCCAGGGCTCGTGGGTTTGGGCGGTTTCTTCAGGCATCGTCGGAGGAGGCCTTGGCGTCGCGCTGAGTGGTTTGCGAGTCTGATTCCGGCGGGTGTGATCCGGCCTGATCGTCTGGAACTGGTTGCTCCTCTTGCTCTTCCTGGCTGGCCGCCTTGGTGATCTCCTTCAGGACCTTCTCACGGCCGCTGTGGTCTTCCTTGGGCTTCTTGGGCTCCAGGAGGCTGTCGGTATCCAACAGGTTCTGGGGCTTCATGGCCGCCACGGTCTCCTTGACCGTGGTGTGCACCTCCTGGAACTCCTGGAAGGTCTCGTTGCCGGTCAGCTCGTTCTTGATCTCGTCGGTGGCCTTGCGGAACTCCTGCATGCCCTTGCCCAGGCTGCGGGCCAGGTCGGGCAGCTTCCTGGGGCCGACCACGATAAGGGCCACCACCAGGATGATGAGCAGCTCGGGCATCCCGATGCCGAACATGCAGGGCCTCCGCGTGTGGGGACGGCGAAAGTCTACTTTGGGGCCGGTAGGGTGTCAAGGGCACTCAGGAAGGCGTGCACCCGCCGGGCCGTGGCCCGGTCCAGCCCGCCCTTCTCTTGCAGCTCCTCTCGCGTGGCCCGGCGCAAGGCCGCCAGAGAGCCAAAGGCCCTAAACAGGCGCTGGCGGCGCTTGGGGCCGACGCCGGGCACCTCCTCCAGCACCGAGCGGGTCAGCGCCTTCTTGCGCAGCAGGCGGTGGTACTCCACGGCGAAGCGGTGGGCCTCGTCGCGCAGGCGCATCAGCAGGCGCAAAGCGGGGTCGTGGGCAGGCAGGTTCAGGGGGTTCTTGCGCCCGGGTAGGTAGACCCGGTCCGGGCCCTGGCCGCGGCCCTTGGCGATGGCGGCCAGGGCGGGCCGGCGCTCCGGGGGCAGCTCGGCCAGCACCGCCTGGGCCACGGCCAACTGCCCCTTGCCTCCGTCCAGGAGCAACAGATCCGGCGGAGGCCGGTCGCCGCCCAGGCGCCGGGTCACCACCTCGCGCATGGCGGTGTAGTCGTCCGGTGCGCCCTCGCTGGTGATCACCTGGTAGCGGCGGTAGCCGGCCTTGTGCAGGCGGCCGTCCTGCATGGCCACCAGGCTGGCCACGGTGAGCCGGCCGCCCAGGTGGGAGACGTCGATGCACTCCATGCGCCGCGGCGGGCGGGGCAGGTGCAGGCGCGCTTGCAGGCGCTCCAGCACCGCCTGTGGGTCTTCGCTGCGGCCCTGGCGCGGGGCCTGGGCGTTGAGTCGGGCCAGGTCCAGGATCTGGCGTTTCTCTCCCCGCCGGGGCAGGCGCAGCTCCACCCGGCGTCCCGCCCGCTCGGCCAGCACCTCGGCCACCAGGGCCGGGTCGCGGGGCAGGTGGCTGAGCAGGACCAGGGGCGGAGGGGTGAGGCGGCCGTAGAGCATGAGCAGGGCCTGGGCCATGGCCTCCTCCGGCTCCAGGGCCGCCCGGCCCAGCTCGTGCACCCGGCTGGCCACCACTTGCCCGCCCCGCACGCACACCACGGCCAGGCGCAGGGCGTCGGCGTCCTGGTGCAGGGCCAGGGCGTCCAGGTCCTCGCCCCGGGTGCCGGCCACCCGCTGCCGCTCCAGGGTGTGGCGCAGGGCGAAGAGGCGGTCGCGCCAGGCCGCGGCCTCCTCGAAGCGCTCCGCCGCCGCGGCCCGGCGCATCTGCTCCTCCAGCTCGCGGGCCACCTCCTGGCCCCGCCCCTCCAGGAAGCGCCGCGCCTGGGCCACCACCCGGGCGTAGTCCTCCTCGCTCACCCGCCCCACGCAGGGCGCCAGGCAGCGGCCCATCTCGTGGTCCAGGCAGGGCCGCTGCCGCGAGGCCAGCACCCGGTCGCTGCAGCGGCGCAGGGGGAAGATCCGCTGCAGGAGGCGCAGGGTCTTGCGCGCGGCCCCCACGTGGTCGAAGGGGCCGAAGTAGGCCGCGCCGTCGTTCAGGTCGGGCCGCCGCACCAGCGACAGGCGGGGGAAGGGGTGCTGCAGGGAGAGGCGGAAGTAGGGGTAGGACTTGTCGTCGCGCAGGTCCACGTTGTAGCGGGGGCGGTGCTCCTTGATGAGGGTGTTCTCCAGGAGCAGGGCCTCCTTCTCGCTGGCGGTGAGCACGAACTCCACCCGCGCCACCCGCGCCACCATGGCCTCCACCTTGTGGCGATACCAGGTGGGGGCGGCCTCGCGGCGGGCGTAGCTGCTCACGCGCGCGCGCAGGTCCTTGGCCTTGCCCACGTAGATCACCCGCCCCTGGCGGTCGCGCATGAGGTACACCCCCGGCGCCCGGGGCAGGTGTTCCAGGGCCCGGCGCACCGCCTCCACGCCCATAGCCTTCCCTCACTCCAGGCGCAAGACCTTGGCCCCGCGGATCTTGCGTTCCTTCAGCTCCAGGAGGGCCTGGTTGGCTTCCTCCAGGGCGTACTCCTGGTACTCGGGGCGGATGCCGGCGGCGGCGGCCAGCTCCAGGAACTCGGCGATGTCGCGCCGGGCCACGTTGGCCACGCTCTTGATCTCCTTCTCCAGCCACAGGTGGCGGGGGTAGTCCAGTCCCAGGAGCTGGTCGCGGTCGCGGTCCTCCTTGCGGATGGCGTTGATCACCAGGCGCCCGCCCGGGGCCAGGTTGGCCAGGGCCTCCACCACCGGCTTCCAGGCCGGGGTGGTGTCGATGATGGCGTGCAGGGGCTCGGGTGCGCGCTCGCCGGTGTCGCCGGCCCAGGCCGCGCCCAGGTGCAGGGCGAACTCGCGCTCGGCCGGGTTGCGGGCGAAGACGAACACCGGGGTGTGGGGGTAGCGGTGGCGCACCATCTTGAGCACCAGGTGTCCCGAGGCCCCGAAGCCGGTNAGGCCCAGGCGCTGGCCGTCCTCTATCCCGGCCAGGCGCAGGGAGCGGTAGCCGATGGCCCCGGCGCACAACAGGGGTGCGGCCTCGTTGTCGGTGAAAGCCTCCGGGATCGGGATGGCGAAGTCCTCCGGCACCACCAGGTACTGGGCGTAGCCGCCGTGGGCGTCGCGGCCGGTGGCGCGGAAGCGGGCACAGAGGTTCTCCTCCCCNGCGCGGCAGTATTCGCACTCCCCGCAGGCGGAGTAGATCCAGCCCACGCCCACCCGCTGGCCCAGGGGGTGGCGCTCGGCGCCGGGGCCAGCGGCCTCCACCACCCCCACCACCTGGTGCCCCAGCACCACGGGCAGCTCCGGCGGTGGGGTGCGGCCCTCGATCTCGTCCAGCTCGGTGTGGCACACCCCGCAGGCCCGTACCCGCACCAACACCTGGCCCGGCCCCGGCTCGGGCACGGGCAGCTCGGCCGGCTTCAGGGGCTCGCGGTTTTGGCTCAGGTCGCAGATCTCGGTCATGAGCATGGCCTTCATGGTCTCACCCCCGCCACTTCAGTTCCTCGGCCTCCAGGGCCTTGATACGGTCGCGGATCATGGCCGCCTCCTCGAAGCGCAGCTCCTCGGCCGCGGCCAGCATCTCCTTGCGCAGCCGCGCCACCAGCTCGCCGATCTCCTCCGGCCGCACCTGTGGCAGCTCCTCCTCCAGAGGCACAGTGCTGTAGTCGGCCTCGATCTCGTGGGGCAGCATGGCCCCGATGGCCTTCCGTATGCTCTGGGGCGTGATGCCGTGGGCGCGGTTGTATTCCTCCTGGCGGCGCCGGCGGCGCTCGGTCTCGGCCACCGCCTGCTCGATGGCCGGGGTGATCTGGTCGGCGTAGAGGATCACCCGGCCGTTGAGGTTGCGGGCCGCGCGGCCGGTGGTCTGGATCAGGCTGCGGGTGCTGCGCAGGAAGCCCTCGCGGTC
>MTPE01000180.1 GCA_002011835.1 Desulfarculaceae bacterium JdFR-95
GGCCCAGGCCAGGGCCGAGGCAGGCGGTCCCGCCAAGAGGCCGGGTATCGGCTCCCGGACCGCCCGCCCTCACCAGGACAGCGGCCGCCCCATCAGGTGCGCCGTGAGGGCCTGCAGGGTGTGGGCCAACAGGGGCTCCAGGTTGCGGGCGTCGCAGGCGTTGTAGCGCAAGAGCAGCTCCAGGGCGCCGCGCCGGCCAGCCATGTATTCGCGCCACAGGCGCACCGCATCCCAGCCGTTCAGGCCCTCCACCTCCGGGGGACGGGAGATGCCCAGACGGCGTTCGATGCGCTTCAGCCCCCCGCGCAGGCCCAGGCGCCGCAGCAGGCGGTACAGGTCCAGGTGCAGCGGCGGCAGCACCAGGTTCCCGAACACCCGCCGCAGCACTGGCAGGTCGAAGGAGGCCCCGCCGAAGGTCACCACTCCGTGGTAGCCGGCCAGGGCGTGGGCCGCCTGGTGCAGGTCGCGCCCGGCCAGATACTGTCGCAGCTCGCCCCCCGCATACACCCCCACCACGGTGATGCCGCCCCACTGGTGGGGGTCGCCGCCGGTCTCGATGTCCAGGAAGGCCAGGCGCGAATAGTGCGTGACCAGACGCCAGTGCTCCGCGGTGGGGAACATCTCCGCCAGCTCGGCCAGGCCGGCCTCGCCCCGGCCCAAGGCCGCCAGCGAGCGCCGTACCACCGGCCGTCCCATGCGGAACAACGCCGGGGGCAGGCATTGCTCGCCTCGGGCCAGGAAGTCCTCCCAGTCGCGGATGCCGGCCTGCCAGATGGCCTGCTCGCGCTTGCGTCCCACTCCGGGGAGATGTATGAAGCTGCGTCGCAGCATGGGGCCCCCTCCCCCGGTGAGCCGCCGAGGCCGCGACTCCCTGCCGGGGATCAGCCCTGGTTCGGGGCCGCCCCCGCTCGCCGCCGCGCCAGCCAGTCGGCCACCGCCCGGCCGGTGGCGCTGTCCCAGGCCTTGAGCCTCTCCACGGGGATGGCCTTGTAGCCGGTCAGTTCCTCGTTGAGGGCGATCTCGCCTTCCGGGAGGCGCAGGTGGTAGGCCATGATCACCTGGTTCTGCTGGGGGAAGCCGTAGACCCCGATCAGGCCCACCAGCTCCGCCTCCAGGCCCAGTTCCTCGGCCACCTCGCGCACCACTGCCTCCTCGGGGTCTTCGCCGTGCTCCAAAAAGCCGGTGACCAGGCCCCACCAGTTGGGCGGCCACTGCTTGTTGTTGACCAGGATCACGTGGTCCCCGCGCTCCACCAGGGCGGCCACCACCGGCGCAGGGTTGTCCCAGAACACCCAGCCGCAGGCCGGCTCCGGGCAGGCCAGGCGCTCGCGGCCGCCCAGGAGGCGTCTGGTCAAGGGCCGCGCGCAGCAGGGGCAGAACTTGAGCTCCACGGCTAGTCCTCCTTGCTCCGGGCGCGGCGGGCGCGCAGGGACTCCAGGATGTCCCACTGCACCGGGATGAGGAAGATGGTCAGGAAGGTGGCGGTACACAGACCGGTGACGAAGGTGGTGGCCATGGTCCCCCAGATCACGGAGTAGTAGGGGATGCCCAGGGCCATGGGCAGCAGGCCCAGGGTGGTGGTGATGGTGGTGAGCAGGATGGGCCGCAGGCGCAGGCGCACCGCCCGGCGCATGGTCTCGGCACGGGACAGCCCCTGGTCACGCAGGCGGTTGAGGAAGTCCATCAACACCAGGGCGTCGTTGACCACCACCCCGGCCACACCCACCGAGGCGATGAAGCTGTTGATGGTGAACAGGCTTTGGGTGAGGAACTTGCCGAACACCACCCCGATCACCGCGAACACCACCGCGGAGAGGATCACCACCGGCTGCAGGTAGCTGGAGAACTGGGCCGCCAGGATGAGGTAGATCAGCACCAGGGCGATCACGAAGGCGTAGCCCAGGGAGGTGAAGGACTTGCGCGTGCTCTCGAACTCGCCGGCGAAGGTGAGGGTGGCGCCGGGATAGCGGGCGGCCACACCGCGGTAGAAGGTGCGCACCCGCTCCACCACCCGGGTGAGCGACACCCGCACCCCAGGGCGCAGGTTGCCGGTGATGGTGATGGCCCGCTGGCCCTGGAAGCGGTCGAGCTGGCCGGGCTCGGAGTAGAGCTCCACCGACACCAAATCGCCCAGGCGCACCGGCCCGGCGGGGTGCTCCACCACCGGCACCTGCAGCGCCCCCTGGGGGTCCTTGAGCGCGGCGGGGTCCAGCTTGAGGCGGAAGTCCACCTCCTCGTCCACCAGGCGGTACTTGCCCACATAGCGGCCGTTCATCACCGCCGAGGCCAGGGCGATCACCTGGGCGGGGCTGAGGCCGTACTCGGCCGCGCGGTCCTCGCGCACGCGGAAGCGCCACACCCGGCTGGGCACGCCGCGGCCGTCGTCCAGGTCGGTGAGGGCGCGGGTCAGCTCCGGGTCGTGGCGCAGGAAGTCCATCACCGCCCGGGCCAGGCGGCGCACGCTTTGGGGGTTGGGTCCCACCACGCGGATGTTGAGGTCCTTGCCTGCGGGGGGACCGTCCTTCTCCGGGCGCAGGCGGATGCGCACCCCGCCGGTGGCGAAGTGCTCCTTGAGGCGGCGGGCCATCCAGGCCAGGTGGGCCTGGGGGTCGTTGGTGGGATAGTCGGCGAAGTGGCGCTCGTCCCGGGCGGGCAGGGTGACCGCCACGTGTCCCAGGTTCACCCCGAACACCGGCTCGTAGTCCTCGCTGGGGTAGTAGCCGGCGTAGCCCTTGGCGCTGGCGGCCATGCCCGGCCCGTCGGCCATCACCGCGCGCTCGATCTCCTTCAGCAGGGCGGCGGTCTTCTCGATNGAGGTGCCGGGGGGGGCGTCCACGATGACGTAGTAGAGGGAGTAGTCGTCGGGGAAGAACTGGACCTTGATCAGGGGCACCAGGCCGGTGAAGGACACTGCGGCGATGACCAGCGCGGCCAGGAAGGCCAGGGTCAGTCCGCCCAGGGTCAGGCGGCGGTGGCGCATGCACCAGCCCAACAGGGCCTGGCTGGCGCGATGCAGGGCGGTCATGAGGGGGTTGTCCCCGCCCTCCTCTCCCATGCGGCGCAGGGGTTTGCTGCCGCGGTGGGGGCCCCAGTCCTGGTAGTGCAGGGGCAGGATGAGCATACACTCGAACAGGCTGGCGGCGATGGCGAAGGACACCGCCTTGGGCACCAGGGCGAAGAACTCGCCCGTGGAGCCGGTCATGATGAGCATGGGCAGGAAGGCGGCCACGGTGGTGCTGGTGGCGGCCAGCACGGGCAGGGCCACCTCGGCCGTGCCCTCCACGATGGCCTGCTTGAGGGGCTCACCCTCCTGGGCGTGGCGGTAGATGTTCTCCACCACCACAATGGCGTCGTCCACGATGATGCCGCTGACCAGCACGAAGGAGAACAGGGTGATCTCGTTCAGGGAGTTGCCGGTGAGGTACATGAGGATCATGGTGAACAGGAAGGAGAAGGGGATGCCCACGGTGGTGATCACCGCGTTGCGCAGGCCCATGAAGAACCAGATCACCAGCCACACCAGCACCACGCCCAGCAGGAGGTTGCTGCCCAGGGTGCGCAGGGAGTCGTTGATGTTGACGGTACTGTCGCGGGTGAGCACCAGCTCCACCCCCTCGCGCTGGAGCAGGGGGCGGAACTCGGCCAGGACCCGCTGTACCCCCTGCATGATCTCCAGGGCGTTGCCCTCCCGGGTCTTGATCACCTGCAGGGTCACGCAGTCCTTGCCGTTGACGCTGCTCAGGACCACCGGGTCGCGGTAGGCCAGGCGCGCGGAGCGGGCCAGGTCGGCCACGCGCACGAAGGAGCCGTCGGCGTCGGTGCGCACGATGGTCTGCAACACCTGGTGGCGGGTGCGGAAGCGCTGGTCGGCCCGGATCACCAGCTCGCCCGCGGCGGTGTCGAACTCCCCCGCGGGGATCACCAGGTTGGCCCCCTGCAGGGCCTGGGCCACCTGGTCGAAGGTGATGCCGTAGGCGGACAGGCGCTGAGGGTCCAGCACCAGGTGGAACTCCGGGGTCTGCTCGCCCTGCAGCTTCACCTCCTTGACCCCGGAGATGCGCCGCAGCACCACCTTCATCTCCTTGGCCATGAGCGACAGGGCCCGGTTGGAACGGTCGCCCACCAGGTTGATGGACACCACCGGCAGCCAGTCGTTCACGTCAATGTAGTTGAAGTGGGGTGGGTCCACCCCATCGGGCAGGCGGTCCAGGATGGACAGCACCCGGAAACGCAGCTCGTCGTAGCAGGCCTGGTAGTCCACGTCGTCGAGGAACTTGACCACCACCACCGAACGCTGGCGGTAGCTGGTGGAGCGGATGAACTCCACGTCCTCCAGGTCGTCCAGGGCGTCCTCGATCTCGCGGGTGACCAGGGCCTCCACCTCATGAGGCGAGGCGCCAGGGTAGAAAGTCTCGATGTAGACCTTGCCCATGGAGACATTGGGATAGCGTTCCACGGGAAGCCGCCACAGGGCGAAGGCTCCCACCCCCATCAGGAGGTAGAACACCAGGTTCACCACCACGGTGTGGGAGAGGATGAAGCGGACCAGGTTACGCATGGGCGCACCCCGTCCCGGGCCAGAGACGAACACCGGCAGGACTCACCGGCCCCGCCGGGGAAAAAAGGTAGGGGGCCAGACCAGGCATGGGCTCACTCGGTCCGGCCGGGCACCAGCACCCGGTCGCCCGGTTTCAGCCGGGGCGAGGCCACGCGCAGGGTGTCCGGCTCCGGCCCCGGCCCCAACACCACCACCCGCAGGCGTTCGCCCCCCGCCTTGGTGAGCCAGTGTTCCTGGTAGCGCTCGCTCACCGCCGCCGCAGGCACCAGCACCGCCCCGGAGGGATCGGGC
>MTPE01000034.1 GCA_002011835.1 Desulfarculaceae bacterium JdFR-95
TGGCCCCGGCTCAGGTAGCGGGGACGGGCCAGGGAGCCGCCGTAGGCGGTGAAGTCGAAGCCGTGGGGTGCGGGCCGAAGGCGGAAGAAGTCGTTGCCCGTGCGGGGGTCCACCCAGGTGCCGGCCAGCTCGCCGGCGGCCTGGTTCTGGTCGGCGCGCTCCATCACCGGCGGAGCCGCGGGCAGACCCTCTCGCACCAGGCCCAAGCGGCCTTGGCCCAGGGTGGAGCGGAAGCTGCCCACCAGGGCCAGACCCCCGGCGCGGCGGCTCAGGCTGGCCTCCAGGTGGTAACCGGCCCGAGGGTCTTCATAGCGCAGCTCTGCCCCGCCCGGGGTGGGGGAGAGGCTGGTTTGGCCCGGCCAGCCCGACCAGGTGGCCACCAGGCGGTCTCCCTCCAGACGGACCTGCAGGCGCGCCGACACGGGATCGGCCGGTGCGCCGTCCGGGAGCAGGTCGGTGTAGTAGAGGTGCAGGCGCCAGGTCCCAGCCAGGGACGCGCCGGCCGGCCTCTGGGGCAGGTCGGCCACCTTGACGAATTCCTGTTCGGGCCGCACCGGCCAGGCCGTCCCTTCTCCGATGGGCAGGAAAGTCAGGAAACGAAAGGCATCCGGCCCGGTTATCTCCAGCTCTCCCCGTCCGCGTCCCGGACAGCAGGACCCGGGCAGGGCCTGCCAGGTGGCGGACAGGCGCTTTCCTCCCGGCGCGGGCAACATCCGCCCCACGAAGGCGAAACCCGTGGCGCTGGCCGCCGGGCCCTCGCCTTGCCACAGCAGTATCTCCCAGGAGCCGTCGGGCAGACGCCGCAGTTGGCAACTGGCTCCGCCCTGGCGCAGACGATAGAGGCCTGGGGAGAGGGTGGGAGTGGCGGCGGGCAGGCTGTCCGGGGTGACGGCCGGGGCAGTGGCCGGCTCCGTGGCCCAGAGCGCCGCCGGCGCCGACAGCGCCAGGCAGATCATCACCGCCCAGAGGATGCTTCGTCTCGCCATGTTGGTTTCCCTTTGCCTGTCTCGCCTCATTGTCAGGCGGGGTCGCGGGCTTGTCAACCACGGCCGGTGTTGAGGCGGCTTGCAAGGCCGCGCAGAGGTGTTTATATTCACAGGGGACACGGATGGCAGCGGGGGCGAGATGGGCCAGGCGCTTGCTACCCAGTTCGGGGACCAGGAGCTGGCCCTGGTGGCCAGCGCCTTGGAGGTGGCCGAGGAGAGCGTGGGCGATTACTATCGTCTCTCCGACGCCACCTGGCTGCGTTACCCCTACGAGGTCAAGACCCTGGCCGAGCTGATGCCGGCCGAGGTGACCAGCCGAGCCCTGGCCCAGGTGTTGCGCCTGCGCCGACCCCCGGCGGGCGGCCGCCTGCGGGCGCGGGACTTCTACCGCATCTGCCTGCAGGATCACAACCTGCTGGGGTTGATCGCGCGGGAAGGCACCCAGGAGCTGTTGTTGCCCCTGCTGATCTACGTCTTGGCCCACGAACTGGTGCACGTGGTGCGGTTCTACCGCTTCCAGCACCTGTTTGAGGCCGATGAGGAGGAACGCGCCGCCGAGGAGGCGCGTGTACATCGTATAACCGCCCAGGCCTTGGGTCGGGTGCGCCTGGCCCGTCTGGACGAGGTGCTGAAGTTCTACGAGCAGCACGGCTGCGACACCTACGTGGCCGGCTGCGCCTAGTCCCGTTGGGAGGAGGCGAGATGCCCATCTACGAATACGAGTGCCAGAAGTGCTCCGAGATCACCGAGGCCTTGCAGAAGTTCTCCGACCCGCCGCTGAAGAAGTGTCCCCACTGCGGGGGCAAGCTGCACAAGATCATGAGTCTCAATGCCTTCCACCTCAAGGGCAGCGGCTGGTACGTGACCGACTACAAAGGCAAGAACAGCTCTACCCGTGCCGAGGGCAAGGGCGAGAAGTCCGGCAAGTCGGAGAGCAAGGACAAGAGCAAGGACTCCAGCGACTAAGGCTGTCCTACCAGCTTTGGCCCACCACCACGGGGCGCCCCGCAAAGGGCGTCCCGTGTACTTTTTTCCGCTCTCCGGCCGCAGGGTCGGACCGCCCCATGGACAGGCAGCGCAACCTCGGGGGGCGCTGTCGGGGGGAGACGGTCTCGGCCCGTTTTCGGAATCTGCCCCGCCTGCGCGGCCGGGCTTGATTTCGCCACTTGCGGGCGGCATCATGGGCGGGCGAGGGGAGCTCTGCACATGGACGACCTGGAGCGCGCGCAAGACATCCTGGCCCGGGCAGAGAGGATCACGGTGCTCACCGGCGCCGGCATCAGCGCCGAGAGCGGGGTGCCCACCTTCCGCGGCGCGGGCGGGCTGTGGGAGAACCACCGGCCCGAGGAACTGGCCACGCCCCAGGCCTTTGCCCGCGACCCGGAGCTGGTCTGGCGCTGGTATCACTGGCGGCGGGGGTTGATCGCCCGCTGCCGGCCCAACCCCGCCCACCGGGCCCTGGTGGCCCTGGAGCGGTGCACGCCCCGCTTCACCCTGATCACCCAGAACGTGGACGGGCTGCACCAGGCCGCGGGCAGCCGCCAGGTGTTGCCCATCCACGGCAGTATCTGGCACCTGCGCTGTACGGCCTGCGGGACGGTGCGCGAGGACCGGCGCCTGGACCTGCCGGCTCTCCCCACCTGCGACGATTGCGGAGGGCTGTTGCGGCCCGACGTGGTGTGGTTCGGCGAGTCTCTGGACCCGGAGCTGCTGCAGCGGGCCTGGCAGGCGGCGCATCAAGCAGAGGTGATGCTGGTGGTGGGCACCTCGGCCGTGGTGCAGCCGGCGGCGGGACTGGCCCAGGTGGCGCACGAGGCGGGCGCGGCGGTGATCGAGGTGAACCTGGAGCCCACCCCCAACAGCGGCTGGGTGGAGGTGGTGCTGTTGGGCAAGGCGGGGGAGATACTGCCCCGACTGGTGGAGGCGCTGTGAAGCCNCCGGTTATCACCCTNACCACCGACTTCGGGGACGGGCCCTTCGTGGGTCTGATGAAGGGCGTGATCCTGGGCATATGTCCCCAGGCGCGGTTGGTGGACCTGAGCCACGCGGTGCCGCCCCAAGACGTGCGGGCCGGTGCCTTGGTGATCGAGCAGGCACTCTCTGTGTTCGGTCCGGGCACGGTGCACCTGGGGGTGGTGGACCCGGGGGTGGGGGGGACGCGGCGGGGGATATGTGTGTGCGCGTTGGGGTCGTTCTTCGTGGGGCCGGACAACGGCCTGTTCACCCCTGCCTTGGAGGCCGACCCCCAGGCGCGGGTGTTCCACCTCACCAACGCAGACTTGTTCCGTCACCCGGTCTCGGCCACCTTTCACGGCCGCGACGTGTTCGCACCGGTGGCGGCGCACCTGGCCTGCGGCCTGGAGCCGGAGCGCCTGGGTCCGCCGGTGGCCGACCCCATACGCCTGGACTGGCCCCGGCCCCGTCAGGAAGGCGAGGTACTCTATGGCGTGGTCCTGGGTGCGGACCCCTTCGGCAACCTGGACACTAACCTCTCCCGTGCGGTGGTGGAGGAGTTCCTGCAGGGGCGGCCTGCGCGGGTGAGCCTGGCGGGTATGAATCTGGGCGAGGTGGCCCGCTCCTACGATGCGGTGCCCAAGGGCCAGCCGGTGGTGGTTTACAACTCCCAGGACCGCCTGGAGCTGGCCCTGAACCAGGGCGACCTGTGCCAGCGTCTGGGCCTGGAGCCGAACAAGGTGTTCGGCCTGCCGGTACGCGTTTACCGCGCCTGAGAGGTGGTTTGCAATACCCTGTAGGCAGAGGTATGCTTGGGGCAGTTTGATACGCTGCCAGCGGAGCGGATTTCCATGGACAAGAAGGCCGCAGTGGCCCAGTTCTTCGAGAAGCTGGGGCAGGGCTCCAGCGATTTCATCACCCGCATGATTGAGGCCGAGATGGACGCCGAGCTGATCGAGATGTTCAACCAGCTCGGCGGCCAGCTCCAGCGGGGGGACATGGAGCCCGAGCGCTTCCAGACCAGCCTGCTCATCATCGGCTACCTGGTGCGGGCCTACGAGGAGAGCCTGCGCCGGGCAGAGGACGATCCGGCCGAAGGGGACGACAGCTCCTTGGTGCACTGATGCCGGGTTCCGAGCAGGCGGTAGAGATCCCCTACCAACAGGTGCGTCTGGCCGGCTGCCTGCACTGGCCTTCGGGGCCGGCGCGGGCATTGGTGGTGGTGGCCCACGGCCTGCAGTCTTCCATGCAGAGCGAGAAGCTGACCCGCCTGGCCCGGGAGCTGGCCGCAGCCGGGTATGCGGCCCTGCGCTTCGACCACACCGGCTGCGGCGACTCCCCCGGCGACCCCTATGCCGTGACCCTGTCCGGCCGGCGGGACGAGCTCTTGGCCGCGGCCGCGTTCCTGGCCCGGCAGGTGGGCGAGGACCTGCCTCGGGTGTACATGGGCTCGTCGTTGGGGGGTACGGCCGCGGCCTTGGCTGCGGCGGTGGCTCCGCCGACCGCGGTGGTGGCCTGGTCCGCGCCCTGGGACCTGCCGGCGGTCATGGCCCGCCTGCGCCACGACCCGGAGGTGGCCCGCCTCACCGCCCTGGCCCGGGATATGGCCCGGCACGACATGTCACGCATCCTGCCCCGCCTGCGGGGGCTGTTGGTGGTGCACGGCGAACAGGACGAGGTGGTGCCGGTGGAGCAGGCGCGCCTGGCCCACCGCCTGGCCGCTGCGCCCAAGGACCTGCTGATCCTGCCCGGGGCGGACCACCGCCTCAGCCGACGGGAGCAGCAGGATCGGGCCACGGCTCGCACCTTGGCCTGGATCGCGCGTTCGCTTGAGGGCTGGTCCTGAGCCGGCTCCTGGCCTGAGTCCAGGGCGGAGGGCCCATGGTTTGGGGTAAAGGG
>MTPE01000316.1 GCA_002011835.1 Desulfarculaceae bacterium JdFR-95
GCCACGCTCTTCTTCTTCTCCACGTATTCCAGGCTGACCTGATCTTCGGAGAAGCCCAGTTTCACCAGGTGGCGCTTGGCCTCCTCCAGGCGCAGGCGCCCTTCTTCCTTCTCCCGGTGCAGGGCCTGTATGCGGCCCTTCACCTGGTTGGTGAAGGGGGTTTCCACCATGTCGTACTCGGGGGGCTTGTCATAGACCGAGTAGAGGATGACGCGGGCGCCTTCCACCTGGCTGAACATCTGCCCCACGTACTCCACCGCGCGAAGGGAGGCCTGCGAGTTGTCATAGGCCAGCAGAATGTTGGTCCACAGCATCGACTTCCCCCTTTTGCACTACGCGAACGATCTTGACCTGGAAGCTTTCCCGTCGGCCCAGGTTACGGGAGACGATCCTGAGCGCCAGCCAGGCGGCGGCCAGCGCAGCCAAGCCCAGGAGCACGGCACCGCCGGTGGGTGACAGCCCCCAGGCCGGCCCCAGGCGTTGCCCCACCACGGCCCCCACCAGCAGGGCCAGCACCGGCACCATGTACACCAGGAAGCTGGCGCCCAGCACGGCCCGGCGGGGCATGGTCATCAGCACGCGGTCACCCACCGCGGCGCCCACCGGGTTCAAGGCACGTACCACACGTTGGCGGTCTCCGCCCAGGGCGTGGCAGGCGTCACGCGCGCCACAGGAGGCACAGGCCTCGCTCTGTACCGCCTCCACCAGGGCCAGGCCACCGCGTACCTCCACCACCTGCCCCTCTTCCTGCATCTGGTCGCGATACGATTCCATGTCCTCATCATAGCACGAAGCGGGGCCACGGTCGTCCCCAGCGACAGCTTGGTCCTTACCTGTGTCTCACAAGGAGCACGCCGCCGCAACCAAAAAGTATCCTGCGGCTGGTGTGGCGCCAGAAAGAATGAGGTATATATTGCCTCGTACCCGGCCACAACCAAGCAGCGAGGCATATCCCCCATCCGGGTGGACTTTTTTGATGATTCGACTGGTGCGCAACATAGTCTCCCGTCTGATGCATTCCCTGAGCTTCAAGCTCTCGTTCTCGGCCGGTCTGATCATCTTTTTGGCTGTGGCCGCCGGGGCCTACCTGGACATCCACCACCAGCGGCGGCAGTTGGAGGCGCGTTTCAAGGAAGAAGCGGCCGGGTTCGTGGAGACCGTACGCCGGGCCACCTATTGGTCCATGCTGCGCAATCAGCGTGAGAGCCTGCACCGGATCATCAACGACGTGGCCCGGCAGCCGGGGGTGTTGCGCATCCGGGTGTTCAACAAGGACGGTACCATCATGTTCTCCTCTCAGGCCGACGAGATCGGCCGGGAGGTGGACAAGAAGGCCGAGGCCTGCTACGGCTGCCATGCCCGCGACGTACCCTTGTCGCGCCTGCCCAGCGGAGAGCGCAGCCGTATCTTCTGGCGCAACGGTGAGCGCATCCTGGGCACCATCCAGCCCATCTACAACGAGCCCGCCTGCTACACGCCCCCCTGCCACGCCCACCCGCCGGACCAGCAGGTGTTGGGAGTGCTGGACGTGGACCTGAGTCTGGCCCGCATGGACCGGCAACTGCGTGAGCAGCTCTGGCGCACCCTGGGTTTCGCGGTGCTGTTGTTCCTGGGCGTGTCCACCTTCATCGGTCTGGCCATCATCCTCACCGTGAACCGCTCGGTGAACCGGTTGGTCAAGGAGGTGGACAAGGTGGCCGAGGGGCGGCCAGAGATGGTGGAGCAGTTCCACGCCCCGGACGAGCTGGGCAAGGTGGCCCGGGCCTTCTACCGCATGGCCGAGCGGGTACATCGCCGCGAGCGGGCCCAGGACCGCCGCTATCGCCAGCTCATTCGCAACTCCACCGACGCGGTGGTGCTGCTGGACCGGCGGGGCCGGCTGGTCATGGCCAATCCTGAGGCCGCCGCCATCCTGGGACGCGGCGAGGCGGAGCTGGAGGGCCTGGACGCCCGCGAGCTGGTGCTGCCGGAGGACATGGCCCTGCTGCGCCAGGCCCTGCGCCAGGCCCTGGCCCAGGAAGGNCCCACCGACATGGTGGCCTTCCGGGTGAGGCGCGCCGATGGGGAGGTCCGGGTGCTGGAGGGCCGTTTNCGCCGCCTGGAGGACGAGGAGGGGTTCCAGGGACTGTTGGGCAACCTGCGCGACATCACCCAGCGCCGGGCCCTGGAGGCCGAGCTGGAGCGCCACCGCGCTTTCGAGCGCCAGCTCATCCGCCAGGCCCTGAACGCCATCCTGGCCACCGACGCCGAGGGGGTGATCCGGGTGTTCAACGACAGCGCCGAGGAGCTGTTCCAGATGCAGGCCGAGGAGGTGATCGGCCGCCTGCACTACAGCCGCCTGTTCCCCCGCCCCCAGGTGCGCCTGCTGGCGCGCACNCTGTTCACCCGGCCCCGGCCCGGCGCCTCCCTGGTGCGGCCGGCGGTGATCAAGCGCAGCGACGGCAAGCGCCTGCCGGTGATGCTCTCGGCCCGCACCCTGTTCATCCGCGGCCAGTTCTCCGGGGTGATGTGCTTCCTGCAGAACCTGCGCGAGTCCAAGCAGCTCAAGGCCCAGCTCATCAAGAACGCCCGCCTGGCCGCGGTGGGCCAGACCGCCGCTGGTCTGGCCCACTGCATGAAGAACCTGGTACACGGCCTGGGCACCGCCACCTACCTGGTGGACCAGGGCCTGGCCGAGCCGGACCTGGAGCTGGCCAAACAGGGCTGGACCATGATCAAGCGCAACCTGGAGCAACTGGGTGGCCTCACCCAGGACCTGCTCTCCTACGCCCGCGACCGCCGGCCCCAGTACCAGCCCTTCAACCTGAATCAACTGCTGCAGGAGTGCGTCCAGTTGGTGGCGGGCCGGGCCCGGGAGCTGGGGGTGCGGGTGGAGGTGGAGGTCGATCCCTCCTGCGGGCGGGTGGTGCTGGACCCGGTGGGCATCCGGCGCGTGGTGCTCAACCTGCTCACCAACAGCCTGGACGCCCTGCAGGACCACCCACCCCAGGACCAGGAGCCCCGGGTGGTGATCTCCGACGGACGCGACGGCTTCGGCCAGGTGTGGGTGGCGGTGAGCGACAACGGCCCGGGCATCCCGCCCGAGGTGCGGCGCCACCTGTTCAGCGGCGTGTTCACCACCAAGGGCAGCAAGGGCACCGGCCTGGGTCTGCTGGTGAGCCAGAAGATCGTCCAGGAACACGGCGGGGCCATCGAGTGTTTCAGTCCCCCCGGCGGCGGAGCGCGCTTCACCTTCATCGTGCCCGACCTGGGGGAAAGCGGGGGAGACGAGTCCACCGCCTCGGCCGCGGACGACTAGCCCGCCCTTGCCCTACGCCGGCGCAGCTCGTCCAGCCACCAGCCCAAGGGCCGGCCCCGTACCGGCCGGGCGAACAGACGCCCCAGGCACTCCTGCAGGCGCGCCTGGTGCTCGGCCGGAGCGGGGATACCGGCCAAAGGCTCGCAGGGAAGCAGGCCCTGTCCCTCGCGCCCCCTCACGGCCGCCATCACCTCCGGCAGCAGTCCGGCCCGGGCCCACACTCCCCCCACGCCCCAGGCCAGGTGCTCCACCACCATGAACAGGGCCGAGGCCAGCTCCACCCAGAAGGGCTCTTGCCACGCCGCACCCCCGGAGCGGCAGGCCCGGCGGGACACCATCACCCGGCAGGCCAGCGGCCGCCACGGGTAGGCCGGACACAGGCCGTCCTCCCCCAGCAGGGGGCAGACGCCGGCCGCTCCCGCCGGTTCCAGCTCCGGGGGTGGCTCCCGGCCGGCCTGATAGAGCCGGGCGCGCTGGTTGAAGGTGCTGCGGGGCCGTATCCCCGGCGACACGGCCTGGGACTCCAGGCGCGCGGCCAAGCGCTCCTCCAGCCCGGAGAGGAGCAGCGCTCCCTCCAGGCCGGTGAGAAAGACCCGGTCCGTGCAGCAGGCGACACAGCCAGGGCCGCAGGCCAAAGGCCAGCCCTGGCTCAACTCCTCCCAGGCGTCATACACCGTCTTCAGCAACTCCAGGGCCGGCTCCAGGGCCGTTCTCTGGCCTTCTCCGCTTGACATCCCGCCTCCCTGGGGCATGATTACACTAATCGCTCGATCATGTGTCCGCACTCCGCACTAAGATCTGACCATACCTCGAGCACTGGAGACGAAGCCAGCATGAAGATCAAGAGTATTGCCATACTCGTGGTGACCGCGGTCTGTTTCCTGACCCCCTTGAGCGCATCTGCCGACCAGATCAGTGACCAAATCCAGCGTGCGCTCAAGCTCTATCAGCAGGGCAAACTCACCCAGGCCATGGACGAACTGCAGTTCGCCCTCGCTGAGATGCGGCGCAAGAAGGCCTCGGCCCTGCCTGCGGTGTTTCCGCCCCCGCCCGCGGGCTGGAAGGCCAAGAAGGCCCAGTTTGTCTCCGGCGGGGCGGGTATCATGGCCGCGGGCATTCAGGCCAGTCGTGAATACTACCAGGACGGCGGGCGGGGGCGTGCCCACATGGAGCTGACCACCGACTCGCCCATGCTGCAGGGCCTGGCCATGATGATGTCCAACCCCATGCTCCTGCAGGCCAGCGGTCAGGGGCGGCTGGTGCGCATCCGGGGCCAGAAGGCCCTGCTCAAGCCCACCGGCAACGGTGCTGAGCTGCAGTGGGTGATCGACGGCAAGGTGCTGCTGCTGGTGCGGGTGAGCAATACCCCCCAGGCCGAGTCCCTGGCCCAGGAGCTGGCGGGCAAGCTGGACCTGGCCAAGCTGCGCGAGCTGGCAAAGTAACGTAGCGTGCCGGAGAAAGTCCCCCGCCGGGCTCGGCCCAGAGACCGAGCCCGGCGGGGGACTCTGTCAACCTTCCC
>MTPE01000318.1 GCA_002011835.1 Desulfarculaceae bacterium JdFR-95
CACCAGCAGAGTTTGAAATGGCATACTATCGGTCTCAACAGCCTCCGGCCACCCAGGCCGGACTCAACTAAATAACCCTCCGGAAAAACCGGGACGGTTCACAACCTCGTTCCCGACCTCAGCCATAAGCGGAGTCCCAAACCCAGCGCCTACCAGATAGCTGGTGGCGCCAAAATCAAGCTGCAAATGGCCGGGCACGACGCCGGAGGAGCCGACGTCAGCCTAGTGGTGGGCAGTCGCACTCCCCAAAGCCGGAGTGGGTCACGTCCAGTCAAGTGGTGTATCGCCATCCAGCCATCCTGCATGGATCAAGCAGCGATTTGCTTCAGGTTCTGTTTGTCCTCCGGGCTGGATTGTCCTGCCTGGGCCTGGTGCAGGGTCTCGGCTGACATGTACCTTCGGGCTATGGCCCACTCGTCGTTTTGTTCGGCCAGTACCGCGCCTACCAGCCTGACTATGACGGCCCGGTTGGGGAAGATGCCCACCACGTCGGTGCGCCGCCTGATCTCGCGATTCAAGCGCTCCTGGGGATTGTTGGACCATATCCGCCGCCACATGGACTGGGGAAATGCCGTGCAGGCCAGGATGTCTTCCGCCGCCTCGGCCAAAAGCTCCGCGGCCTGGGGGAAACGCCCCTGAAGCTGCTCCACCACCCGTCCATGCTGGGCCCAAACCTCTTCGGCGCTGGGCTGGGCAAAGATGGAGCGCACCAGGCCAGCCACCATCTCCTGGGCGCTCTTGGGCACCCTGGTCAAAAGGTTGCGCATGAAGTGGGTGCGGCACCTCTGCCACGACGACCCTGGCAGCTCGGAGGCCAAAGCGGCCCTCAGCCCCTTGTGGTCATCGGAGACCACCAGCTTCACCCCCTTAAGCCCGCGTCTCACCAGGCTGCGCAAGAAGGCCTTCCAGCCCGCTTCGTCCTCGCTGGTGATCACGTCAAATCCCAGCACCTCCCGCTTGCCCTGGCCATTGACCGCCGTGGCGATCACCGTGGCCAGATTCACCACCCGGCCTTCTTCACGCACCCGCTGGCTCATGGCGTCCAGCCACAGGCAGGTGTAGGGCCCCTGATCCAGGGGACGGTCGCGGAAACTCTCCACCACCTGGTCCAGCTCCTTTGCCAGCTCCGACACCTGGCTCCGGGATATGCCCGCCAGGCCCATGGCCTGCACCAAACCCTCCACCCGCCGGGTGGACACACCACGTACGTAGCTCTCCACCACCACCTGTATCAAGCACCGCTCCGAACGACGACGTGGCTCCAACAGCCACCCGGGAAAGTAGCTGCCCTTGCGCAGCTTGGGTATGGCCAGCTCTATACTGCCTACCCGCGTGTCCCAGCGCCGCCGACGATAACCGTTGCGCCGGTTGACCCGCTCCGGGCTGCTCACCCCGAAAGGCGCACCGCAGAGACCGTCCGCCTCCGCACTCATCAGCCCCTCCACTACCACCTTGACTATCTCGGCCAAAAGGTCCTTGTCCGCCGCCTCAATCTGCTTGCGCAACCACGCCAAACCTTCTATCCTGGCCATGACCATCGCATCCTCCTCCTTGCCGACCATGATCGGTGCTTTCTCTAAATCTGAGGATGGCTGCGATGGTCTCCTATCTCAAACCCGTGCCCCTCTCCACTTCGTACACCACACTCCTGGACTCTAACCAAGCCCGTCCAGGATGAGTGTATGTATCTCAACTCGGGACAACAGGATTGTGGTGGCTTCAGAGCGATATTTTGGGCTTGTCTCAAAGTTGGTGGCGTCATGCGATCCATTTTGGTTCAAGGGATGAAATAACGAGGGAGACGAAGGGTAGGCGGTCCCCCTGATTTGGTCTTTGAGTTGTTCGTAGCGATCGGGATGCAGCAGGTAGACCAGAGAGGCGGCCAGGATGCGCAGGGTGGCCAGGCGGGACCAACGGCGGCCGATCTTCTTGATACGCAGGGCTACCCAGCTCCAGATGCTCTCCGGGCGGATGGAGGACAGCAGTATCTTCTTTCCGGTTTGCAGCGGGTAGCGCAGATAGGCCAGGCTGTCCTTCGCCAGGAATCGTTCCCTGAAAGGCCACCCCCTAGGCCTTGGTGAGGACGTCCTGGTACAAGGCGAAGTCCAGTCCTCGGCGGACATGGGTAAGGCACCGCTGATGAAGAGTATGGGTACCCATGAGGGCCAGGGGAATGCCTTCTTCCCCATTGCTTACCAGAACCTTGGGCGCAGAGGGAAAGCGCCTTCTGAGTCTGTGGGCCACCGCGTCCCAGTTATTGCCGATACTGAGGTCCAGAATCTCTAACTTCCCCTGGGGCGTGCGGCTACCCACCACCAGCCTGATGTCGGTTCCTCCGGCGTCGTGCTCGGCCCTTTGCAACTTGATCCTGGCGCCGTCGGCCATCTGGTAGGCGCTGGGTTTGGGAACCAGCTTGTGGCTGATCTCGGGGACCGGATCGAGTCTGTCGGCAAAGCCCTAGAAACGACGATGCGAAGTGAAATGGCTGGGAGTGGCAGCCCGGGGCCCCATATCCTCCAGGGCCTTGACGTTTTTACGGAAGGATTAGATCAGGGCCAGCCGGTAGCCGGGCAGGAGGCTATCCTCGGTCCAGCGGACGTTGGCCGACAGGCCCAGGGCCTCTTTGAGGGGGACGACCATTCGTTTTTCGGCTCGTCCCACATCTTGAGCAATGGCATCTTCACCGTGCCGAAGGGCAGCCGCCAAGTCCGGGTCTGACGCCCCTTGTGCCGGTACTTGCCCGGGTTGTTGGCCATGAGGTTCGTCCAGAGCCGCTCCTCGATGGACCTAAGGGGTGGCCTTGAACAGCTCCGTGGCCGCCAACCCTTGAAATCGCCAGAAAGCCAGAACCAGGGCTTGAAAAAGATTCTCGGCCTCTGGCATGCTGACCTCGAGGGCCAGCTCAATCCGCAAAATGCGTTGGTCCTCCATGGGGGATCCTCCCCCAAAAAGGTTCCTCCATGTTTACTTTATTCAACTACGCGCCACCAACTTTGAGCCAAGCCCGGTGGGAGGTGCACGAAATGGGCATGCGTGATGCCACTGCCACTGTGCTCCTGTTGTGAGAGGCATCATAGGAGCTCCTGGGGATACTTGTGAAAACATTTAAGGAAATAGCAAGATGCAAGTAACTATCATTCCTTGTGGTCCTGCAGCAAACGAGAGCGAACTTAAGGCGCTCGAACACTTGAAGAATCGCTTGCAATCCACACCAGGTGATGGGAAATGGGTCCTTCTGGCTAATTTGGCCTTTTCTGTAGATCACCAGCTGCAGTCTGACGAAATTGACATTGTTGCGATCGGCCCACCTGGAATAAAGATTGTTGAGGTTAAGCATTGGCGTCAACAATGGGTCAAGAAGAATTCGTACGAGGTGGAACAAGAAGCTGATAAAGTTGCGGCCAAAGCCCGTAAGATCGGGACTTCGCTCCGTAAAAAATTCCGGTCCCTCCCTTACGTGGATTGTGCGATTTTACTCACGCGTGATCCATCCCAGGTCGAGCGTCTGAATGGGGAAATGGTCCGGGGAGTCCGCTTTTGCACATTGAATGCGTGGAAAGAGGCAATTGGATTCGCCGGGAAACCAACTTTATCTCCATCACAAGTAGACCTGCTGAGTCAATTGTTAGCACCTAAGAGCAAAGTGGCCATAGATGGATCGCTCAGGCGTTTGGGAGGTTACGTTAACCTGGAACTGCAAACGCCGAGAGAAGAGCGGTTCCATCGCATTTACAAAGGTGTTCATTCTGCCAGACAGGACCGGGTGATTATTCACCTTTACGACTTATCTGTAAGCGATGACAAGAATGCCGAGGCCAAGGCCAGGCGTGAGTTCGAAGCACTACAGCGCCTTCAATTGTATGCATGGGCACCGCGTATTCTTGATTCGTTCCAAAGCGCCCCGGGCTACACGGGGGAAATGTTCTTCTTCACCGTGGTCGATCCTGTGGCACCATGTGTAACGGATCGTGCCTCGGATGATACGTGGGATAGGATGGGGCGATTAGCCTTCGCTAGAAACGTCGTCCGTGCTCTGTCCGAACTTCATGGCAAGAACACAGAGGATAAACCGTTTGTCCACCGTAATCTTACCCCACGCACGATCCTCGTGAAACACGATAACACTCCGATCCTTACTGGCTTTGAGCGAATGAAAATTCCTTCGCAGGTGACGGTTGTCTCTAAGCACATTCCCCCCGGCCAAGAATCTATAATACCTCCTGAAGTCCGAGCACAGGGTCTCAGCGTTGCTGACCAACGGTCGGACGTTTATTCGATGTGCGCTTCTTTGAAAGTTTTGTTCCAGGAACGTCACGATGAACTCAGCAGGGCTGCATTGGAGGTACTTGCGAAAGGCCTAGCAGAAGCTCCCCAAGAGCGTTGCACCTTGGAAGACCTGGAGGCATCTTTCTCTTGTCTCCTGGGCGAAGACGTGTCTCCACCTGCAGCTCCACCAGCCAGGTTCTGGACGGAAGATCAAGTGGTGCGTTTCCATGGCCGTGACTATCGGATTGTCTCTCGTCTTGGTTCCGGAGGCGTGGGCACCGCGTTCAAGGTTGTTGAGATCGAGTTGTCGACAAAGGAGGAGCTAGGAACCTACGTTGCTAAAGTGGCACACGAAGCAGAAATGGGGCAGCGTGTGCTGAAGTCGTATCGTTTGGCTCGATCCCATCTCGGTCGGCACACAGGCCTTTCGGCAATCTACGAGGTGGCGCAAGAATGGCGAGCAAATGAGTTTGTCGCCCTCATGACATGGGTCGACGGTACTCCCCTGGGTGAGTTCGCGGGTGTGTTCCCACTACTAGCTGAAGAA
>MTPE01000243.1 GCA_002011835.1 Desulfarculaceae bacterium JdFR-95
CCGCCCTTGCCACCATTGGCTGCGGCCGGGGTGCTGCTGTTGGCCTGGCAGGCGGCCAGCCGCTTCCTGCACCTGGACGGCGTGGCCGACACTGCCGACGCCTTGGTGCTGGTGGCCGACCGCAGCCGCGCCCTGGAGGTGATGAAGGACACCCGCATCGGCGCTTTCGGCCTGGCCGCGGTGGTCCTGGTGCTGTTGCTCAAGTTCGGGGCCCTGGCCTCACTGTCCGGCGCCCGCCTGTGGGGGGCGCTGGTGGTCGCCCCGGCCCTGGCCCGGGCCCTGGCCGCGGCCCTGTCGGTACTGCTGCCCCCGGCGCGCAAGGACGTGGGCCTGGGCGCGGCCACCGCCAGCGGCCATGGCGGCGCCTTGGCCCTGACCACCTCCGGCCTGTGCGCCCTGGCCGCCGCCGGCCTGGCCGCCGGCCTGGCCGGCCTGTGGACGGCGGTGGCGGTGTTGGCTTGGGGAGTGCTGCTGGGTGCGTGGTTCCAGCGCCGCCTGGGCGGGGTGACCGGCGACTGCCTGGGCGCGGCCATCGAGAGCGCCGAGGCCGTGGCCCTGCTGGCCTTGGCCGCCCTCTGAAACCGGAGGCGCAAACGGACAAGCCCTTGCCATCGCGGCGGGAGGGTGGTAACTATCTGTTCGTGATCCCAGGCCCTTTCACAGTAACCCTGGGTGAAAGATAGGTTTTTCCCGCGGAACCTTCCGCGGAGGTACGAGGAAACGGACAAGGAGCGCGAAGAATGAGCCTGGCCCAGCAGCGCGGCAGGGCAGAGATGCCCGATGACATCACTCCCGAGATGCTAGCCCGGATCGACGAGATATGCGCCCAGCACCGGGGCAAGCCGGGGTCGCTGATCCCGGTGCTGCAAAAGGTGCAGGAGGTGGTGGGCTACCTGCCGGTGGCGGTGCAGGAGCGCATCGCCGAGGGTCTGGGACTGCCCGGCCACGAGGTGTTCGGCGTCACCTCCTTCTACTCCTTCTTCTCCATGAAGCCCAAGGGGCGGCACACCATCCGGGTGTGCATGGGCACGGCCTGCTACGTGCGCGGCGGCAAGGAGGCCCTGGAGCGCCTGGAACGCCACCTGGGCATACCGGTGGACAGCATGACCCCGGACCGGCGCTTCAGCCTGGAGCAGGTCCGCTGCCTGGGCGCCTGCGGGGTGGCGCCGGTGGTGGTGGTGGACCAGGACACCCACCGCAAGGTCATGGCCGACACGGTGGTGGACCTGATCGAACGCTACGAGTAGGGCCGGGAGGATGACCATGAGCAAGCTGCGACCCGCCGACCTGGATAGCCTGCGCCAAGCCAACCGCCGCGAGCTGGCCCTGCGCCTGGATCACCAGCNCCCGCCCGGCCACCGCTTCCGCAAACACCTGCTCATCTGCGGCGGCACCGGCTGCCACGCCGCAGGCAGCAAGGNGGTGAAACAGGTCATCATCGACGAGCTGACCCGGCGCGGCCTGGGCGAGGAGATCCAGGTGATCGAGACCGGGTGCAACGGCTTCTGCGCTCTGGGCCCGGTGATGGTGGTCTATCCCGAGGGCACCTTCTACGTCAGCCTGGAGGAGAAGGACATCCCCGAGCTGATCGAACAGCACGTGATCGGCGGCGAGCCGGTGGAGCGCCTGCTCTACAAGGAACCCAAGACCAAAGAGCGCATCCCCCAGATGGCCGACATCCCCTTCTTCGCGGGGCAGAAGTTGATCGCCCTGCGCAACCGGGGGCTCATCGACGCCGAGAGCATCGACGAGTACATCGCGGTGGGCGGCTATCAGGGTCTGGTCAAGGCGCTGACCCAGATGACCCCGGAGGAGATCATCGCCGAGGTCAAGGCCAGCGGCCTGCGCGGCCGGGGCGGGGCGGGCTTCCCCACCGGGCTCAAGTGGGAGTTCTGCGCCAAGGCCCCGGGCGAGATCAAGTACGTGCTGTGCAACGCCGACGAGGGCGACCCCGGCGCCTTCATGGACCGCTCCATCCTGGAGGCCGACCCCCATGCTGTGGTAGAGGGCATGACCATCGCGGCCAAGGCCATCGGCGCCCACCAGGGCTACGTGTACTGCCGCGCCGAGTACCCCCTGGCCGTGCGCCGCCTGCAGTTGGCCATCGACCAGGCCCGCGAGCGGGGGCTTCTGGGCGAGGACATCCTGGGCACCGGCTTCTCCTTCGACCTGTCCATCTACCAGGGCGCGGGGGCCTTCGTCTGCGGCGAGGAGACCGCGCTCATGCGCTCCATCGAGGGCCAGCGCGGCATGCCCCGGCCGCGGCCGCCCTTCCCCGCCCAGGCCGGCCTGTGGAACCGGCCTACGGTACTCAACAACGTGGAGACCTGGGCCAACATCCCCCAGATCATCGTCAACGGCGGCGCCTGGTACGCCTCCATGGGCACCGAGACCTCCAAGGGCACCAAGGTCTTCGCCCTCACCGGCCACGTCAACAACATCGGCCTGGTGGAGGTGCCCATGGGCACCACCCTGCGCACCATCATCTACGACATCGGCGGCGGCATCCCCAAGAAACACCGCAAGTTCAAGGCCGTGCAGTTGGGCGGACCGTCGGGAGGCTGCGTGCCGGCCGAGTACCTGGACCTGCCCTGCGACTACGAGGCCATCACCAAGGCCGGCGCCATCATGGGCTCCGGCGGCATGATCGTGATGGACGACTCCACCTGCATGGTGGACATGGCCCGCTACTTCCTGGACTTCACCCAAGACGAGTCCTGCGGCAAGTGTACCCCCTGCCGCGAAGGCACCCGCCGCATGCTGCAGATCCTGGAACGCATCGTCAACGGCGATGGCCGCGAGGGCGACATCGAGACCCTGGAGGAGCTGGCCACCATGATCAAGGACTCCTCCCTCTGCGGCCTGGGCCAGACCGCACCCAACCCGGTGCTGTCCACCCTGCGCTACTTCCGCGACGAATACGAGGCCCACATCTTCGACAAGAAATGCCCCGCCCGCTCCTGCGTGGCCCTGCTGGAGTTCAAGGTGGACGAGGAAAAGTGCAAGATGTGCGGCATCTGCTTCCGCAACTGCCCCGTGGGCGCCATCGAGTGGGAAAAGAAACAACCCGCCCGCATCCACCTGGACAAGTGCATCAAGTGCAAGACCTGCATCGAGAACTGCCGCTTCGACGCCATCTACTGACAGCCTGAGAGCTGTCGCTCAGACACCTGCAGCCCCCTCGCCGGAGGGGGCTGCGTTACTTTTGCAGGGAACCAGGCGCTGACAAAGGCCCCGGACGTATCGGCGGCCATCGCTCCCCCGCTCAGCGCAGGTGGCAGGCGCAGAGGTGGTCCGGGCCGATCTGCTTGAGAGGGGGTGCGGCCAGGCGGCAGATGTCCTCCGCCTCGGGGCAGCGGGGATGGAAGCGGCAGCCCGGGGGCGGGTCCAGGGGACTGGCCACCTCGCCCCCCACCGGAGGGACGGACAAACTCCGCCGCGGGTCGGGCACCGGGGCCGCAGCCAACAGGGCCGCGGTGTAGGGATGCATGGGCGGCCGGTCGAACACCGCGGCCGGGGCCACCTCCACGATACGCCCCAGGTACATCACCGCGATCCGGTCCGAGATGTGCCGCACCACCGCCAGGTCGTGAGCTACGAACAGGTAGGTGAGGCGGAAGCTCTCCTTCAGCTCCATGAGCAGGTTCAGGACCTGGGCCTGCACCGACACGTCCAGGGCGCTGACCGGCTCGTCGGCCACCACCAACTGCGGCCGCAGGGCCAGGGCGCGGGCGATGCCGATACGCTGGCGCTGGCCGCCGGAGAACTGGTGCGGGTAACGCCGGGCGTGCTCGGGCCGGAGCCCCACCTCGCGCAGGAGACGGGCCACCCGCTCGCCCACCTCCCGCCGACCGACCACGCCATGGATCAGGAAAGGCTCGGCCAGGATGGCGCCCACGGTCATGCGGGGGTTGAGCGAGTTCATGGGGTCCTGGAACACGATCTGCATGCGCCGCCGCAGTCGCCGCCACCCCCGGCGGTCCAGGCCGCTCACCTCCTGGCCGGCGAAAAACACCCGGCCCGCGCTGGGCGCCTCCAGCCCCAGGGCCAGCCGGGCCAGGGTGGACTTGCCGCAGCCGCTCTCCCCCACCAGGCCCAGCACCTCGCCCCGGCGCACCGACAGGCTCACCCCGTCCACCGCGGTGAGCCAGCGCTTGCGCGTGCCCAGAAAGCCGGTGGCCACGCGGTAGCGCTTGACCAGGCCCTCCAGGCCCAACAGCTCCACCTGCGGTCGCGCGCTCATGCCGCCTCCCGCCCCCGTCCCCGCTGGCGGGCCTGGGCGTGATGCAGGAAACAGCGCACCCGGTGCCCCGGCGCCACCTCCACCAGGGCCGGCTCCTCCTGGCGGCAGCGGTCGTGAACCTCGGGGCAGCGGTCGGAGAAGGTGCATCCCGGAGGCAAGGCGTCCAAGGGCGGCACCACCCCCGGGATGGTGGGCAGACGCTCCCCCCGCCTCCGCGCCCGCGAAGGCAGACAAGCCAACAACCCCCGCGTGTAGGGATGCAGGGGCGAGTCGAACAATTCGGTCACCAGGGCCTCCTCCACCAGACGCCCGGTATACATCACCGCCACCCGTTCCGCCATCTGCGCCACCACCGCCAGGTCGTGGCTGATCAACAGCACCGCCGCCCCGCTCTCCTCCTGCAGGCGCCGCATCAGACCCAGGATCTGGGCCTGGATGGTCACGTCCAGGGCGGTGGTGGGCTCGTCGGCCATCACCAGCCGCGGGCCCAAGGCCAGGGCCATGGCGATCATCACCCGCTGACGCAGCCCACCGCTGAGCTGGTGGGGATAGGCACGCGCCCGC
>MTPE01000027.1 GCA_002011835.1 Desulfarculaceae bacterium JdFR-95
TGGGCCGGCCGGTGTTCCACGCCGAGGTGCGCCTGGCCGACGAGAGAGGCCGGCCCGTGCCCCCCGGGGAGGTGGGCGAGATCGTGGTGCGGGGTCCGGTGGTGATGAAGGAATACTGGCGCGACCCGGCCCGCACCGAGGAGGCCCTGCGGGGCGGGTGGCTGCACACCGGCGACCTGGGCCGCCAGGACGAGGACGGCTACTACTACCTGGTGGGCCGGGCCAAGGACATGTTCATCTCCGGTGGCGAGAACGTATATCCCGCCGAGGTGGAACGCGTCCTGGAGCAACACCCCGCCGTGGCCCAGGCCGCGGTGGTGGGGGTGCCCCACCCCCGCTGGGGCGAGGTGGGGGTGGCCTTCGTGGTCATGCGCGGAGGCCAGGCCCTGAAAGCGGAGGAGCTCATCTCCTTCTGCCGCCAGCGCCTGGCCGCCTACAAGCTGCCCAAACGCATCCACCAGGTGGCGGAGCTGCCCCGCACGCCCCTGGGCAAGGTACGCAAGTTCCTGCTCCTGGAGCAGGCCAGACAGGAGGGCCTGGACCTGGAGCCCTGAAACCGTGCCTCGGCCCCCCTCCCCCGCCCAGACCCGCCTCGGCGAGAGCGCGGTCTGCCTCTGCCCTCCGGCCGCCCTGGCGCGCAGCTTCCGGCGCATGGCTCCGGCCCCGTGCTTCTCCGGGGCCGCCCCCTGCCCTGCGGCGGCTCAGTCCGTGGTGGGGTTGTCGTAGGAGCGGTCGAAGGTGCCGTCCAGGATCTCGGTCAGCACGCCGCCCAGCATCTTGGGGGGCAGGATGAAGGCATAGCGGTTGCCCATCAGGCGGCGGGGCTTGCGGTCGATCAGGGGCAGGCCCTTGGCCGCCAGTTCCTCCAGGCCGGCCTCCACGTCGTCCACCCGGTAGGAGATGAGGAACACTCCCTCGCCCCGGCGCTCCAGGAAGCGGGCCACCTCGCAGTCCGGGGTCATGGGCTCCATCAGCTCCAGGGCCACGTCCCCCAGGTAGTAGCGCACCACGCGGATGGACTCGCTGGGCGCCTCGTAGGTGCCGTCAGGGGTGAGGCCGAGCACGTCCTCGTACTGGCGGCGGGCGCGCTGCAGGTCGCGCACCGCGATGCAGATGTGGTCTATGGCCTTGGCCTTCATGCCGACGCCTTCCTTTCGTGTTCCTGCTTCTCGCGGATGGCCTTTAGCACCCGGTCGGGGGTGAGCGGATACTCGAAGATGGGCCAGCCGATGGCGTCCACCACCGCGGCCACGATGGCCTGGGCCGCGCTCATGGCCACGCTCATGCCCGCCTCCTTGGCGCCGAAGGGGCCGGTGGGGTCCACGGTGTCCACGAACACGCAGTGCATGGGCGGCACGTCCACGGCCAACGGCACGCGGTAGTCCAGGAAGCTGGGGTTGAGGCAGCGTCCGTCGGCGCTCCAGAGGTGCTCCTCGGTGATCATGCCTCCGGTGCCGCCCATGGTGGCGCCGCCCTCCCACTGGCCCTCCACCACCAGGGGGTTGAGCACCCGGCCGCAGTCCTGGCTCAGGACCAGGTTCAGCACCCTCACCTGGCCGGTCTCCGGGTCCACTTCCACCTCGGCGATGGTGGCGCCGAAGGAGAAGGTCTCGCTGAGCTGGCCCTGGGGGTTCTTCATCCACTCGCGGCGGTGGTCCACCTTGGGGGCGAAAGAGCCCCGGCCCACGATGGCCTTGCCCTTGAGCAGGGCCAGGCGGATCACCTTGTGTATGGGCAGGCCGTGGTCCGGCGCGCCGGCCACGAAGATCTTGCGGTCCGCGGCCACCAGGTCGTCCACGTGGGCCTCCAGCTCCTCGGCCGCCACCTCGAACAACTGCCGGCGGGCGTCCTCCGCCGCCAGCTTGACCGCCTGGCCCCCGGTGAAGGTGGACTGCATGGAGTAGGCGCCGGGGTCGTTGGAGGTGGCTTCGCTGTCGGCGCTGATGAGCTGTATGTCCCCTGGCTCCAGGCCCAGGACCTCGGCTGCGATCTGCACCAGCATGTTGTCGTTGCCCTGGCCGTTGTCCACCACGCCGCTGATCAGGGTGGCGCCGCCGTCCTCGTTGAACTTGATGGTGGCGGCCGACCCGCCCCGGATGCCCAGGGGGAAGCCGGTCTGCACGCTGTTGGTGCCCAGGCCGATGCCCCGCCAGGGGGGCAGCTTGCCGTATTTGTCCCTCCAGCCGGCCTTGGCCGCGGCGGCGCGGATACACTCGCTGAGGCCGCAGGACTGCACGTAGCTGCCGGTGGGGGTGGTCTCACCAGGCCGGCGCGCGTTGCGCAGGCGCATCTCCAGGGGGTCCAGGCCCAGCTCCTGGGCCAGCAGGTCCAGTTGCAGGTCGATGCCCGAGGCGAAGGCCCGGCCGTGCACGCGGTACATGCCGCCGATGGGTTTGTTGGTGTAGATGCGGTAGCCGTTGAAGCGCACCGCGGGCAGGCGGTAGCACTGCTCGTGGCAGAGGAAGGGCACGCTGGTGGCGATGGGGCCGGTGGAGGAGTAGGCCCCGCCGTCCATGTAGCAGGTGATGTCCCGGGCCAGGACCCGGCCCTGGCGGTCCACGCCGGTCTTGATGATCACGTACATGGCGTGGCCCTTGCGCGTGGCCAGGGAGTTCTCCTCCCGGGTGTAGACCAGGCGCACCGGCCGGCCCGTGCGCAGGGCCAGCAGACACACGATGAACTCGGCCGGGAACACNTCGCTGCGGCCNCCGAAGGCGCCCCCGATGTAGCACTTGCGCACGATCACCTTGTGCAGGGGCATCTGCAGGGCGTTNGCCAGGGCCTTGGCCTTCTGGTGGGGTGCGGCGTTGGGCATCCACACCTCCAGGGAGCCNTCCATGCCCGGCCGGGCCACCGCGGCGTAGGGCTCGGTCATGAAGTAGGAGTCCTCCGGTGCAGTGAAGGTGTCCTCGCGCACCAGATAGGAGTCGCGGAAGCCCTGCTCCACGTCGCCCACCTCNATGGCCACGTGTACGTTGACGTTGCCCGGGTGGTCATCGTGCAGCAGCGGCGCGTCCGGGGCCATGGCCGACCAGATGTCCAGCACCGCGGGCAGGGGCTCGTAGTCCACCTTGATCAACGAGAGCGCCTCCTCGGCGATCTCCGGGGTCTCGGCTGCCACCGCGGCCACCTCCTCGCCCACGTAGCGCACCTTGTCCGTGGGCAGAAGCTGCTGGTCGCGGGTGTAGCGGAACACGCCCCACTTGACCCCGGCGGTGTCCGCGCCGGTGATCACGGCCTTGACTCCGGGCAGGCGCTGGGCGGCGCTGGTGTCGATGTGCTTGATGCGTGCGTGGGCATGGGGGCTGCGCAGGACCTTGGCGTGCAGCATGCGGGGGAAACGCAGGTCCGCGGTGAACACCGCCCGCCCCCGGGCCTTGGCCTCGCTGTCGATGCGGGGCAGACGCTTGCCGATGAGACGGAAGCTCTCAGGCATGGTCGGCCTCCTTGTCCCGGGCTGCCGCGGCTATGGCCTCCACGATCTTGGCGTAGCCGGTGCAGCGGCAGACGTGGCCGGCGATCTGGCGCCGGATGGCGGCCTCCTCCGGCCGGGGCTCGCGGCGCAGGAGATCGTGGGCCGCGATCAGCATGCCCGGGGTACAGAATCCGCACTGGATGGCGCCGTGTTCCACGAAGGCCCGCTGCTCCGGGCTCAGCTCCCTCCCCGGAGCCAGGCCCTCCACCGTGAGCACCCGACTGCCGTCCGCCTCCAGGGCCAAGGTCAGGCAGGCCCGCCGGGGCAGGCCGTCCACCAGCACGGTGCAGGCCCCGCACACGCCCTCGCCGCAGCCCTCCTTGGTGCCGGTCAGGTCCAGCTCGTCGCGCAGCACCTCCAGCAGGGTCTGGTTGGGCCGCACCAGTATCTCCACCTCCTCGCCGTTGATCTCGGCGCGAAAGATCATTCTCTCTCGCTCAGGCACCGGACGCCTCCTGCGCGCGGGCCACGGCCCGCGACAAGGCCCGCCGCACCACCACCGGCACCATCTGGCGCCGCCAGGCAGTGGGCGCGGCCAGGTTGTCGATGAGGAACGGTTCGGCGTGGGAGCCGGCCCGCTCGGCCACGGCCTGGATGGCCCCGGGCTCCGGTTCAGCCCCCAGCAAGGGCGCCACCGCGTCCTTCAGCAACAGTGGCGCGGCGTACACCGCCCCCAAAGCCACCCGCACCAGGCTCACCCGGCCCCCCTCCAAGGCCACCACCGCTGCCGCGCTGACCAGGGGGTAGTCGATGGCTCCGCGCCAGGCCAGCTTCTGGTAGGCCGAGCCCACCCCAGGACGCAGAGGCACCCGCACCGCGGTGATCAGCTCGTGCGGCTCCAGGGCCAGGGGGGCCTCCCCCTTGCCGGTGTAGAACTCCTCCAGGCCCAGGCGGCGGAAGCCTTCCGGCCCGGCCAGCTCCACCGCCGCCTCCAGGGCGGTGAGCATCACCGCGCCGTCGCTCTGGCACACCGAGCGGCAGCGCTCGGCCGTGGCCCCGCCGGGGTGGCAGACCTCGCCCCCCAGCTTGAAGCAAGGGGCCAGGCCCGAACGCCAGAAGGGGCTCTGGTTGTAATAGACACAGCGCGTATCCGCGGCCAGGTTGCCGCCCACCGTGCCCACCCGCTGTTGCAGGGTCTCGGCGCCGATGGCGGCCAGGGCCTCGGCCAGCCCGGGCAGNTGCTCGCGNACCAGGGGGTGCTGCCCCGCCTCTTTGAGCGGGGTCATGGCCCCGATCACCACCTCGTGGTCCTCGCGCCGCAGGCCGGACAGCTCGCGCGCCAGGTGCCGCAGGCTGATCAC
>MTPE01000390.1 GCA_002011835.1 Desulfarculaceae bacterium JdFR-95
TAGAATCATCCCGGGCCGGCCTTGTCAAGGCTGGCCTAAAGGCCACCCTTCGGGCCATGGCTTAGAGCTGGCCGGCCCGGGATGAACAAGATCGGGCGCTCGTCTTTGCCAGGAAAATGACATGAGCAAGGATACGAGATGGATTCACGGCCTCGGTATTGCCGGTTGCAGTCCAGGTGGGAGACCATATCATTTTCCTGGNAAAGACGGCGAGATATCATCCAATTGCCCGGACCGGCGGCCCGGGCAGCGATCACAGGGTGCCCCTGCCCCGCCATTTGCCGGATGAGCCTTNAAACATGCCTTCGGAGCTAGGATGAAAGGGGACCCCACCCCCTCNAGACCACCGCGTAGAGCCACAGCGGCAAGGAACGACCGCAGCCCTCAGCCTTTCTGTCTGGCGTGGTGAATTGGCCTTGGTCTGGCCCTGCCTCCGGCCCCCTAGCGCTCGGCCTGTTCGCGCAGGTACTCGGCCAGCAGGTGCCGCAGGTCGCGCGGGTCCACCTCCACCACCTGCCAGTGGCCCACCTGGGGCCGGCGCTGCATGGCCAGACGCAGGCGGCGGCCTGCCCGCGGGTCGGACAACACCACCAGGGCGTAGTCCCCGTTGNGCTCCACCCGCGCCGCCCACACCAGGGCCCAGGAGCTGGGCAGGTTATCGCGCCGGGGGTCGGCGATCACCCGCGCGATGCGCCGCTTCACCTCCGCCGACACCGGGTCCATGAACGCAGCCAGGATACGGCCCACCTGGCTCTGGAACTCGGCCGAGCGGTCGGGCAGGAACAGACGCACCAGCTCGTCCCTCTGCTGGCGCAGGATGCCCTCCACGTCCACGTAGGCGAAGAAGCGCCGCGGCTCGTGGTCGTGGATGGCCTTGCCGATCTGGTAGAGGGCGTACTGGGGGCTGCGCAGGAACCACCAGGTGGTCCAAAAACCGCCTCCGGCCAGGAACACCAGCAGCAACAAGAGCCACAAACGCCGCACCTAGCCCTCCTCTTCCAGGGCCGAGGCGGCCGGCGTGACCTGGCCGCCNTCTGCCCCACCGNAGCCCTCCCGGCCGAACAACACCTCGCCCACNACCCGGTCGGCCACCTCGGCGGTCTCCAACAGCTCCTCCACCTTCTCCAGCATCTCCAGACGCAGCTCCTCGCCGGCGTAGTGGAAGGCCTCCTTCCACTCGCCCGACTCCAGGAAACGCCGGAACTCGCGCAGGTCCTTGGTCTTGAGCATAGGCTGCAGTATAGGGGGCCCCCCTCGCGGGTGTCAACGCCGCCGGCCCGCGTCCAGACGCCTACTCGAAGTAGTTGGGCGTGGTGTAGCCCTTGCGGCGCAGCAGGATCTCCTGCTGCGCGCGGCGGATGTCCTCGCGGACCATCTCCTCCACCAACTCGTCGAAGGTCACTTCCGGCTTCCAGCCCAGCTTGGCCCGGGCCTTGCTGCTGTCGCCCAGGAGGGTGTCCACCTCGGTGGGGCGGAAGTAGCGCGGGTCTATGCACACCACCGGCTCGCCGGGACGGCAACAACACTCCTCGTCACCGTCCACCANCACGCCCACCTCCTCCAGACCCTCGCCCTGCCAGGCGATCTTCATGCCCGCCTTGGCGAANGCCAGCTCNACGAACTCGCGCACCGAGTGCTGCTCGCCGGTGGCGATCACGTAGTCGTCGGGCTCGTCCTGCTGCAGCATCAGCCACATGGCCCGCACGTAGTCGCGGGCGTGACCCCAGTCGCGCCGCGCCTCCAGGTTGCCCAGGTAGAGCTTGTCCTGCAGGCCCAGCTTGATGCGGGCCACCGCACGGGTGATCTTGCGGGTCACGAATGTTTCGCCCCGGATCATGGACTCGTGGTTGAACAGGATGCCGTTGCAGGCGAAGAAGCCGTAGGCCTCGCGGTAGTTCACCGTGATCCAGTAGGCGTACAGCTTGGCCACGGCATAGGGGCTGCGGGGGTAGAAAGGAGTAGTCTCCTTCTGGGGGAACTCCTGTACCTTGCCGAACAGCTCGCTGGTGGAGGCCTGATAGAAGCGGGTGCGGTCCCCCATGCCCAGTACCCGCATGTTCTCCAACAGGCGCAAGGTGCCCAGGGCGTCGGCGTTGGCCGTGTATTCCGGGGTCTCGAAAGAGACCTTCACGTGGCTCTGGGCGGCCAGGTTGTAGATCTCGTCCGGCTGCACCTGCTGCATGATGCGCAACAGGTTGGCGGCGTCGGTCATGTCGCCGTAGTGCAGGAAGAAGCGAGTGCCCGGCAAGTGGGGATCCTGATAGAGATGATCCACCCGCTCGGTGTTGAACAGGCTGGCGCGGCGTTTGACGCCGTGTACCTCGTAGCCCTGCTTGAGCAGAAACTCGGCCAGATAGGCTCCGTCCTGTCCGGTCACCCCCAGGATCAAGGCTCGTTTGCTCATGATTGGCTGCTCCCGCCTGATGTGGCCACGGCCGTCGCGGGTGGCCACAGTTGGGCTTGGGTCACGATATGGGCTATGCGCCGGGCGGCTTGGCCGTCCCACAACGGAGGCACTCGACCCTGCTTGCCCTGGCCGGCCAGAGCGCGCGCGGCCTCACGCTGGAGGAGCTCCAGGTCGTCGCCCACGATGGTGTTGGTGCCCAGGCTGACGGTGACCGGCCGCTCGGTGTTGGGGCGCAGGGTGAGGCAGGGCACACCCAGGTAGGTGGTCTCCTCCTGTACGCCACCGGAGTCGGTAATCACCACCCCCGCCCGCTCCTGCAGGGCCAGGAACTCCAGGTAGCCCAGCGGCTCCAGGAGATGCACTCCTTCCGGGGCGCTCAACCCCCACTCGCCCAGGCGCGCCCGGGTGCGGGGATGAACCGGAAACACCACCGGCGCCTGTCGGGCGATGCGACCCAGGGCCGCCAGGATGGCCCCCAGAGACTCGCGCCGGTCCACGTTGGAGGGCCGATGCAGGGTCACCAACACGAAGCGCCTTTCTTCCAGGNCTTGGCGCGCCACGGGCAGCTCCTGCACCAAGGCGGGCCACCTCTCCCGCGCCCGAGGCAGNAGACGCACCAAGGTGTCGATCATCACNTTGCCCACCCGGTGCACCCGGGCCGGGTCCACCCCCTCCCGGGCCAGATTGCGGTCTCCGTCCTCGGACGGGGTGAACAACAACTCCGCCAACTGGTCGGTCACCAGACGGTTGATCTCCTCGGGCATGGAGCGGTCGAAGGAACGCAGCCCCGCCTCCACGTGCCCCACCGGCACCCCCAGCTTGGCGCACACCAGCGCCGCGGCCAGGGTGGAGTTCACGTCTCCGTACACCAGGACCAGATCCGGGGTCTGCTCCAGCACCACCGGCTCCAGGCGCATCATGATGCGTCCGGTCTGGGCCGCGTGGCTGGCGCTGCCCACCTCCAGGTCCAAGTCCGGCCGGGGCAGGCCCAACTGCTCGAAGAAGACCTGACTCATGTTGGCGTCGTAGTGCTGGCCCGTATGCACCAACACCTGCTCCACACCTCCCACTTCCCCCAGGGCCGCCATCACCGGCGCCGCCTTCATGAAGTTGGGCCGCGCCCCCACCACGTGCAATACCCGCATGGGAACCTATTCCCCCCCCTGTGCCACCAAGTCACGCAGGTAGCGGCCATATTCGTTGCCCCGATACCGCGCGGCCAGACGTTCCACCTGTTCGCTGTCTATATAACCCAGGCGCCAGGCCACTTCCTCGGGACAAGCGATCTTCAATCCCTGGCGCGACTCGATGGCATGCACGAAGTTGGAGGCCTGCAGCAGACTCTGGTGCGTGCCCATGTCCAGCCAGGCCGTACCCCGACCCAGACGCTCCACCTTCAGCGCGCCCATCTCCAGATAGGCCAGGTTCACGTCCGTGATCTCCAGCTCGCCCCGGGCGCTGGGCTTGAGCCCCGAGGCGATGTCCACCACCCGGTTGTCGTAGTAGTAAAGCCCGGTCACCGCCCAGTTGCTGCGGGGACGCTGCGGCTTCTCCACGATGGACAAGGGTCGGCCCTGGTGGTCCAGGGTCACCACGCCATAGCGTTCGGGGTCCTTCACCCAATAGGCGAAGATGGTGGCGCCTTCTTCCTGTTCCGCGGCCCGGCGACAGCGGGACTCCAGGGAGGTGCCGTAGAACACGTTGTCGCCCAGGATCAGACACACCCCCCCGTCGGCGATGAAGTCGCGGCCGATGAGAAACGCCTCGGCCAGCCCCCGCGGCTCGGCCTGCTCGGCGTAGGACAGGGAAATGCCCCACTGACTGCCGTCGCCCAGCAGCTGCCGGAAGCGGGGCAGGTCCAGGGGGGTGGAGATGACCAGTATCTCCCGGATGCCGGAGAGCATCAGCACCGACAGGGGATAGTAGATCATGGGCTTGTCGTAGACCGGCANCAGCTGCTTGCTCACCGCCAAGGTGAGTGGGTACAGCCGCGTGCCATACCCCCCGGCCAGNATGATTCCCTTCTTCACGCTTGCACTCCCTTGCCTCCAGGTGTGGGCCGACCCCAATCTACAACAACCCGACCAGGGCTACAACAGCCCCTGTCCCTGCAGGCGCAGCTCCACCGGCTCTCCCCTGCGGCCGCCGTCCAGACGCACCGCCCCAGGAAAGAAGGCCTCTGCCGCCTCCAGGGCCGCGCGCAAGGAGGCCGAGACCCGGTCCACGCTCAGCCGGCTCACCCCGGTGGCGCACAGCATGGGCACCACCAGGGCCGCGACCAGCTCCGTCGGCAAACCCGCCCCAGAATGCAGGAAGGAGACCAGCTCGTCCACCGCCTCCGTGGCCACGGCCTGAGGCCGGCCCCCCC